>JAAZDZ010000072.1 GCA_012512545.1 Alcaligenaceae bacterium
AAGAACAGCGCCAGACTGCGCGCTACTGAATCGCCCTCACCTTCCATTCATTGCCCTCCTGCACCAGTTCGCGATCAAACACGAACTCGTCCAGGCTTTGCTGTTGCCCGGGCATGATCTGTACAACAATGTTGCCAGCGCTGCGCAATTCGCGTAACGCCGCAGCCAACGCCGGTTCGTTCCCCCATGGGGCGCGTACCGCCTTGGCGGGCATGGCGGGCGCCAGGCCGCCAGATAGGGCGCGAAGATCCAGACTGAATCCTGTGGCAGGCCGCGCGCGCCCGAACGCCCTGCCAACGCCATCGTAGCGGCCGCCACGCACCAGCGCATCGCGCCAGCCATCGGCATAGACGGCAAATACAACGCCCGAGTGATAACCGTAGCCCGAACGGACGTCAGCGAAGTCGAAGCTTACGTCGTAATCGGCCAGAAAACCCGCCAGGCGCTCAAGATCATCCAGCGCCTGCCCGACCGCAGGCAGCTTTGGCAATACTTCGCGAGCCCGGTGCAGGACTTCGCGACCGCCGTAGAGATCGGCCAGATCGACCAGGGCCTGCATACTGCCCGGACGCAGCCCCTCAATGGCGGCGCCCAGTGTCTCAAGGCCGGGAACGTCTTTGGTGGCCAGCAGTTCAGCGATGTCGTCGGCTTTTTCAGCCAGCGCGGGATCGGCAGCGATAATGGCATTCATGACGCCGGGGTAGTTGAGATCGAGGCGCGGCCTGGCTACGCCTGCCAGCCTGACGCTTTCAAGCGCCAGTTCGATCACCTGAATATCGGCCTCGACCCCTGCATGACCGAAGATCTCGGCGCCAATCTGCAGCAATTCGCGATCGGAGAACAGGCCCATGGGCTTGGTATGCAGCACTGAGCCGCAATAGCACAGGCGGGTGACGCCTTCGCGATTCAGAAGATGCGCATCAATGCGCGCCACCTGTGGCGTCATGTCGGCGCGCACGCCCAAGGTGCGCCCGGAGAGCTGATCCACCAGCTTGTTGGTGCGCAGGGACAGGCCATAGCCATGACCCGTCAGCAGCGAATCCAGGTATTCCACCAGAGGCGGCATTACCAGCTCAAAGCCGTAAACACGGTAGAGATCCAACAACTTGCGGCGCAGTTCTTCTATGCGCCGTGCTTCTGCGGGAAGGATGTCTGCCAGGCTTTCCGGCAGCAGCCATTTGGTCATCATGAGTCCTGTTGGTGATTGGACAAGCGTTTGCCAAACAAAAAGCGACTTGGGGCGTAAGCCCGCAAGTCGCTCGCGGATAAGAGTAATCGAAACTTACACGTTATTGTAAACCATGGTGCGTTTCGTGCAAAAGCCTGCCTGTTTACTGCAGGGCGGGCGCTGCGCCCCGGCCTTGCTGCGAAACATTGCCGCCTTCGGCCGCGCCCCAGAACTTGAAGAACTCGGACTTGGGACTGATGACCAGGGTATCGCCCTGCCCGCCGAATGAGTTCTCATAGGCTTCAAGGCTTCGGTAGAAGTCGTAGAACTGCGGATTCTTGCCATAGGCACCGGCATAAATGCCAGCCGCTTCCCCATCGCCTTCACCCATGATCGCCTGCGCCTGGGCATAGGCTTCAGCCAGCATTTCCTGGCGCTGGCGATCTGCCTGAGCGCGAATGCGTTCGCCGTCCGCGGCACCCGAGGCGCGCAGGCGGTTGGCTTCCTGTTTACGCTCGGCTTCCATGCGCCGATAGACAGATTCGGAAATTTCCGGGGCGAATTCGATGCGTCGCAGACGCACATCAACGACTTCCACGCCCAACGGCTTGGCGCGCCCCTGCACGTTGTTGAGGATTTCGCGCATGATGGCATCACGCTCGGTGGACACTACAGCTTGCACTGTGCGCACGTTGACAGAGGCGTTCAGGGCATCGCGAATCTGGGCCTGCAGGCGCTCGACCGCCGCGCGCTCATTGACGCCGAACGTCACGTAGAACAGACGCGGATCGTCAATGCGCCACTTCACGAAGGAATCGATCAGCAGGTTTTTCTTTTCGGATGTCTGAATACGCTCAGGATCGTTGGTTTCGATAGTCTGCAGCCGTTTGTCCAGCCGGGTAACGGTCTGGAATGGCGGCGGCAGTTTGAAGTAAAGGCCGGGCTCGACAATCGTCTTGCGGACCTCACCCAGGGCGAAGAGCAGCACGGCATCGCGCTCACGCACGACAAACATGCAAGATGACAGCACGGTAAGCGCTATGACAAGGCCCACCAGTGCAGGAAATAAACGTTGCATCATGTTCCTCCTAGCGGGAATACGGGCTTACCAGCGCGCTACGCGCCGCAGCATTATTGTTCGTGGGAACGCTGCTGGATGGCGTGGTTGCGGGACGCGACGAGGTGGTTGACGCTGCTGCAGCGCCCGTGGTTGCCTCGACCGAACTGCTGCCCGATGGAGCACGGTAGTCGCGAGCGGTTTCGCTCATGATTTTATCCAGCGGCAAGTACAGCATATTGTTGCTGGAATCGGCATCGACCATGACCTTAGCGCTGGACTCAAGGATCTGTTCCATCGTAGCCAGATACATGCGCTGACGCGTGACATCCGGCGCCTTGGCGAACTCCGCTTCAATGCTGGTGAAGCGTGCGGTATCACCCTGGGCGTCCCCGATGACCTTGGCCTTGTAACCCTCGGCATCTTGCAGCATACGTGCGACCTGACCTTCCGCCTGGGGCAGAACCTGGTTCGCGTAAGCATTGCCTTCGTTGATCTGACGTTCGCGATCCTGCCCAGCCTTAACGGCGTCATCGAACGCCGCCTGCACCTGCTCGGGCGGCTGGACGTTCTGGATAGCGACCGTGCTGATCTGGATACCCGTCTGGTAACGATCAAGTATCGATTGAGCCAGCGATTGCACTTCGGTGGCTACTTCTGTACGGCCTTCGTAAAGAACGAAGTCCATGGTTTTCCTGCCGACGATTTCACGCATCGCCGTTTCTGCTGCCTGACGCACGGACTCGTCTGGCATTGCAGTGCGGAAGAGATAATCGGGCGCACCGTCCGGATTCAAGCGGTACTGCACCACATACTGAACGTCGACGATGTTTTCATCGGTGGTCAGCATGAGGGATTCCGGCAACACCTTATTACGCGCCGTTCCACGAAAGCCGACTTCAAACGTACGCAATTGCGCGATGTTCACCATTTGGTGATCTTCAATCGGATACGGTATGCGCCATTGCAAGCCGGGTGGCAACGTCTTTTTGTACTCGCCAAAGCGCGTCACCACGGCTACTTGGCCTTCCTGCACGATCATAAAGCCGCTTAAGCCCCAGATCACCACGCCCGCCAAGGCAAGCCCGGCCAATAGCTTAGGC
>JAAZDZ010000073.1 GCA_012512545.1 Alcaligenaceae bacterium
CCGCCAGCGCGATGCGCGCGCCCACGCCTGTCACCTTGATCAGCGCGCGAAAGGCACTGCGTTCAGCCTTGGACGAAAAGCCGTACAAGACATGGGCGTCATCGCGTACTTGCAAATGGGTGTGCAGGGTGACCTGGGCGCCGGTATCGGGCAGCTTGTAAAGCGTGCTCATGGGCACGTCGATTTCGTAGCCGATACCGCCTACATCAATGCAGACGGTGGGCGGAGTTTTTTCCAGCAGCGTGCCGTGTATGCGTCCGATCATGTGTTTCTCTCAAAACCTCTTCATATGTCAGCCAAGCAGCCGGCCATTGCGTATGCGCCGCGCGCCCGCCAGAGCCGGGTGACCCTGAGCCAGAGTGGCGGCCAGTGGCTGAGTGTGGGCATGGCAGATGGCGCAGGCCAGGGCATCGGCGGAGTCTGCGGCGGGCAGCCCGTTGAGCGCCAGCAGGCGCTGGACCATGTGCTGGACTTGTTCTTTGGCGGCCCGGCCGGTGCCGACAACCGCTTTCTTCACCTGCAGGGCGGTGTATTCGTGAACGTCCAGCCCTGAATCGGCCAGGCCGCACATGGCCGCGCCGCGCGCCTGGCCCAACAGCAGGGTGGAAGTAGGGTTGGTGTTCAGAAAGACCTTTTCCATGGCGGCGATGTCGGGCCGGTGCTGCCCGGCCACTTCGCGGATATTGTCCAGAATGGTCTTGAGGCGGGCCGCCAGGCTGAGGTTGCTGGGCACAACAATGGTGCCGCTGGCGACATAATGCAGCCGCGGGCCATCGACGTCGATGACGCCGAAGCCCGTGCGTCGCAGGCCCGGATCAATGCCCAGAATGCGCATCAGTGGCGGAAGTGGCGGGTGCCCGTGAACACCATCGGGATGCCGCGTTCGTCAGCAGCAGCGATGACTTCGTCGTCACGGATGCTGCCGCCGGGTTGAATCACGCAGCCCGCTCCGGCATCCACCACGACATCCAGCCCATCGCGGAAGGGGAAGAAAGCGTCAGAAGCCACAGCCGAGCCGGCCAGAGTCAGACCCGCGTTTTCCGCCTTGATGGAAGCGATGCGGGCCGAATCGACCCGGCTCATCTGGCCGGCGCCCACGCCCAGAGTCATGCCGCCGCCCGCAAAAACGATGGCGTTGGATTTCACGTACTGGGCAACTTTCCAGGCAAAGCGCAGATCAATCATCTGGGCTTCGGTGGGCTGCAGCTTGGTCACGACGCGGAAATCGGCGTCCGGCACACGGAAGTCATCGGGGTTCTGTACCAGCCAGCCGCCGCCCACGCGTTTCACATCAAAGGCGTTGCGGCCATCGCCCTGCGGTATCTGCAACAGGCGCACATTTTTCTTGGCGGCGAATACGGCCATGGCCTGGGAAGAATATTCCGGCGCCAGCACAACTTCCACAAACTGCTTGCTGATGGCTTCAGCGGTGGCGCCGTCAACCGGGCGGTTGAAGGCGATGATGCCGCCGAATGCGGAAGTGGGGTCGGTCTTGAAAGCCTTTTCATAGGCTTCAAGGGAGTTGGCGCCGATTGCGACGCCGCACGGGTTGGCGTGCTTGATGATGACGCAGGCGGCGGATTCAAAGCCGCGCACGCATTCCCAGCCGGCATCGGAGTCGGCAATGTTGTTGTAGGACAGTTCCTTGCCCTGCAACTGGGTGTAGCTGCCCAGCAGGCCGGGCGCCACAGAGGGATCGACGTAGAAGGCGGCCTGTTGATGCGGGTTTTCGCCGTAACGCAGCACCTGGTTCTGTTTCAGCTGCAGGGTCAGGATGCGTGGCCAGTCGTTGCGCTCAGCAGGCTGATCCTGTTCGGGTTCATTGCTGACAAGGCTGCTCAGGTAACTGGCGATGGCGCCATCGTAGGCGGCTGTGTGAGCATAGACCTTGGCGGCGAGTTCCAGGCGCAGGCCGTAGGAAGGCCCGCCTTGGGGGCCGTCATTTCGGCCAGCACGCGGCGGTAGTCTGCGGGGTCGATGACCACAGTGGCGCCGCCGACCGGCGTGCCGTGGTTCTTGGCGGCCGCGCGCAGCATGGCAGGCCCGCCGATATCAATGTTTTCGATGGCGTCGGCAAAGGTGCAGCCCGCCTTGGCGATGGCTTCCCGAAATGGGTACAGGTTCACAACCAGCAGGTCGATGCGGTCGATCCCATGCTGTTCCAGAGCCTGCATGTGCTCAGCGCTGTCGCGGCGTGCCAGCAGGCCACCGTGAATCTTGGGGTGCAGCGTCTTGACCCGGCCGTCGAGAATTTCCGGGGAACCCGTATGCTGTGCGACCTCGGTGACCTTGACGCCGGATTCGGCCAGCAGCCTGGCCGTGCCACCAGTGGAAAGAATGCGCACGCCACGGCTGACAAGCGCCTGGGCGAAATCGACAATGCCCGACTTGTCGGATACAGAGATGAGGGCGGTCTGGATTTTCATGGAATTTCAGTGAAAGATGAAGAAATCAGGGTTGCAGGTCATGAGCCAGCAGCTTCTTGCGCAGCGTGCTGCGGGTAATGCCGAGCATGGTGGCGGCTTTGGACTGGTTGCCGTTGGATTTTTCCAGGGCGACCTGCAGGACGGGGCGCTCGACGCAGCTCAGGACCATGGCAAGCATGTCGCGGGGTTCGGAGTCGCCCAGATCCGTGAAATAGCGCTCAAGTTGGTCGCGCACGGATTGTTCCAGGGGGTTGATGTTGCTCATGATAGGGAAGTGCTCTGGTTGTGGTTCACGCTGCAATGGCGTGAATCTCTATGGTTTCATTGGTGGAGAACTGGTCGAGCCAGGATTGCAGGGCTGAAACCTGATCTTGGGTCGTTTCACTTTTGTTGATGCGGTGTCGCAATTGCTCTGCCTGGGGGAGCCCTTCAACATACCAGCCAATATGTTTGCGGGCGGTGCGAACGCCCGTGTATTCACCATAGAACTGGTAGTGGTCTTCGAGATGGTCCAGCAGGCAGTGCCGGAGTTCGCCCCAGGTGGGCGGCGCCAGGTGGGAGCCGGTGGCAAGGTAGTGGCTGATTTCGCGAAAAATCCATGGCCTGCCTTGCGCAGCGCGGCCGATCATGACGGCATCGGCACCCGTGTACTCTAATACTTTGCGGGCTTTTTCGGGACTATCGATATCCCCATTGGCGATGACAGGAATATCCAGGCTGCGTTTGACTTCGCGCAAGGTGTCGTATTCGGCCTGGCCCTGGTAGTGATCGCAGCGCGTGCGGCCGTGCAGGGTCAGGGCGGCAATGCCGATATCCTGAGCCAGCAGGCCGATACGCACGGCGTTGCGCGAAGCGTGATCCCAGCCAGTGCGTGTTTTGAGTGTTACCGGCACATCGTAGGGGCGGCAGGCCGCCACCACGCTTTTCAGTATTTCGGCCACCAGTGCTTCATCGCGCAGCAGGGCCGAGCCCGAGGCGACATTGCAGACCTTCTTGACCGGGCAGCCCATATTGATGTCGATGATGTGGGCGCCTTTTTCAATGTTGTAGCGCGCGGCCTCAGCCATCATTCCAGGATCGGACCCCGCAATCTGCACGGCAATGGGGTCGGTTTCGCCCGCGTGATCAAGCCTGCGTGCAGTTTTGACACTGTTCCACAGCTTTGGGTTGCTGGCGGCCATTTCGGACACCGCGTATGCCGCCCCCAACGCTTTGCACAAGCGTCGATAAGGGCGGTCGGTGACCCCCGCCATGGGGGCCACGAATACAGGGTGGGAAAGAGTCCAGGAGCCGATGCGCATCCGGGGGATTTTAACCCCCCTTTTGGAAAGGCTGATCAGGTCTTGATCAAGCGTCCGGCCATGTGGCTCAGCCAGTCCGCACAAGGACTGGCAGGCGGAGGGTCAGCGGCGCAGCCCTTCCAGGAGCTGGCGCGCCAGCTGGTTGCGCAGCGGGGGGAAGACATCCATGGCCAGCAGTGCGGCGCCACCGGCGTGCTCCACCAGGGGGTTGCGCGTGGAAAAAACGCGCGGCAGAAAATCGGTGATGGCGATGGTCAGCCAGCGATCAGCGCGTCGGCGGCGGGTGAATTCCACGCAGAAGGGATCAGGGTCGCTTTCCGGGCGCAGCAGCCACCGGCTCAGGCTTTGCGAAAGCTGGGCTACATCGCGCAGGCCCAGGTTCAACCCTTGCCCCGCCACCGGGTGCAGGGTTTGCGCTGCATTGCCAATGGCGATGCAGCGGGCATTGATGCGTGATGGCCCGGCATGCAGGGCCAGGGGGAAGACGGCTCGCGGACTGACGCTTTCAAAAGCGCCCAGGCGGTCGCCGAACTGTTCGCGCAGCAGGAGGTCGAACCCGGCGGCAGGCAGGGCGCGCAGGGTTTCGGCCTGTTCGGGGCCGCAGCACCAGACGATGCTGTAGATATCGCTGCCCTGAGGGTGGGGCAGGGCAGCCAATGGCCCGGTCTGGGTGAAACGCTCGTAGGCCCAGCCCGGTTGCGGGCGCGCAGCTCGCACATTGCTCAGCACGGCATGCTGGCCGTAGTGGCGCTGCAGCCCTTCGGGCCGGGCACCATCGGATTGCACGGCCAGCCGGGCAGTGACAGTGCCGCCTTCGTGCCGACATTCAACGTGCTGCCCGCTCAGGCGGGGCAGGGCGCGCGCTTCGATGCGGGTGACGCCGCTGCTGTCGAGGGCGCCCTGAAGCGCGCTCAGGAGATCGTCGTAACGCACCACGCTGCCCAGGCGCGGCACATGGAGTTCGCGATGGTCGATAATGACGCGGCCCAGGCGGTGCCGCTGCGAAACATGGACTTGCTGGATGTCGGCGGAATCCTGCGGCCACGCTTTCAGCGTTTCGAGGAACACGCGGCTGCCGTGGTTGAGGGCCAGGCAGCGCGGGTCTACCCCCGCAGAGGCGGCGCTGCCCGGCCTGGGGCGCTGGAGTGCGGCGGGGCTGACCAGGGCGATGCGGGAAGGGTCGCGGGCCTTGCGCGCCAGCGACAGAGCCAGAGCACTGCCCGCCGGGCCGGCCCCGAGTATGACGACGTCGAAATCGGCTGTATCC
>JAAZDZ010000010.1 GCA_012512545.1 Alcaligenaceae bacterium
GGATCACTCCCACCCGATTATCAACAGGGTGAAAAATCTGTTTTAAATCAGAGTCCGGCTTCGTCATCACCCAACACACTTTTGCTTATTGAGATTTTCGTTTATTTCGAATAAGCTAGATTCTGAAATTGCTTTATAGCCCAGGAACTAGCCATGACCACTACCGCCCCAACCAAGATGACGCTGCCCGCCGAACGGGAGGTTCAGGCAGCCGCGCAAGGTCAACGCGCCTTGGCGGCCTACCTGGCAACGCGCTTCGAAACACAACACATCCAGATATTCGACGACCGAAACCAAGCTCACCAGGTGGAGTTGCCCACCTCCGCGCTGCGTTTGCTCGTCGATATCCTTGCTGAGGTAGCCGATGGCAATGCTGTGAAAGTCGTACCCATCCATGCTGAGCTGACAACCCAAGAAGCCGCAGACATGCTCAACGTCTCCCGCCCTCACCTGGTCAAGCTACTGGAAGATGGTGTGCTGCCGTTCCACCGAACGGGGAAACACCGCCGAGTGCGGTTCGCAGACCTGATGCAATACAAAGATGCACGTGACCGCGCTAGCGAAGAAGCCATGGCAGAACTCGCACGCCAGGCTCAGGAATCAGGCATGGGGTACGAATGAGGCACTCCCCCTTCACACTGCCATCTTCGATGCCTACGTGCTCTACCCCGCGCCGCTGCGCGACTTTCTGATGTGGCTGGGGCTGTCGGGAAAATTCCGCGCCCGTTGGAGTCGCGACATTCATGAGGAGTGGAAACGCAATCTACTGCTCAACAGGCCCGATCTCACACGTGCACAGGTGGATCGCACTTCCGACCTGATGGATCGCGCAATCCCCGATGGCTTGGTGGAGGGATATGAAGATCTCATTGCGAGTCTGACTCTGCCCGATCCCGACGACTGCCATGTTCTGGCTGCAGCCATCCGCTGTAGTGCCAGCGTGATCGTGACCTTCAACCAGCGGGACTTTCCAGCGGACGTACTCGCTTCCTACGGAGTGGAGTCTCAGCATCTAGACGAGTTTGTTGAGAATCTCTTCGACCTTGATGCTGCAGCGGTAGTGGCCGCTGCGCAACGTCAACGTGCTCAGCTCAAGACTCCACCTATCGACGTTGATCACTATCTGGAAATTTTGTTCCGGCAGGGATTGGTTCAGGCAACCAAATCCTTGGCAACTTACCGCTCCATCCTCTGAGAATCTTCGCTCATTATCGTGTACCATGAAAAATGCCATTGATGATGTAAGCAACACCATCAATAGCATTCATTTTTTCAATTAAATCAATAACTTAAAAACAACCCTCACTCCCACTCAATCGTCGCAGGGGGTTTGCTCGAAACATCATAGGTGACGCGGTTAAAACCACGGACTTCATTGATGATTCTTGAGGAAACCTTTTTCAGCAGGGCGTAAGGCAGTTCGGCCCAGTCGGCGGTCATGAAGTCGGTGGTCTGGACGGCGCGCAGGGCTGCGACGTATTCGTAGGTGCGGCTGTCGCCCATGACGCCGACGGATTTCACGGGCAGAAAGACCGCGAAAGCCTGGGAGGTAAGGTCGTACCAGCTTTTGCCGCTGTTGTGGTCGATGGTGTTGCGCAGTTCTTCGATGAAGATGGCGTCGGCCTGGCGCAGGAGGTCGGCGTATTCTTTCTTGACTTCGCCCAGGATGCGCACGCCCAGGCCCGGCCCCGGGAAGGGGTGGCGGTACACCATGGCGGGCGGCAGGCCCAGGGCGATGCCAAGCTTGCGCACTTCGTCCTTGAAGAGTTCGCGCAGGGGTTCGAGCAGTTTGAGGTTGAGCGTGTCGGGCAGCCCCCCCACGTTATGGTGCGATTTGATCGCCACGGCCTTGCCGGTTTTGGAGGCAGCCGACTCAATGACATCCGGGTAGATGGTGCCTTGAGCCAGCCAGCGGGCGTTTTTGAGCCTGCCTGCCTGTTCCTGGAAGACTTCCACGAATTCGCGGCCAATGATTTTGCGTTTTTCTTCCGGGTCGGTCACGCCTACGAGCTTGCTCATGAACTGTCCGGTGGCATCCACATGGACGACCTTGACGCCGAAGTGCCCGGCGATGGTGTCCATGACCTGCTGGCCTTCGTTCAGGCGCAGCAGGCCGTGATCGACAAATACGCAGGTGAGCTGATCGCCAATGGCTTTATGGATGAGCGCCGCTGCCACGGAAGAGTCCACGCCGCCAGACAGACCAAGGATGACTTCTTCATCCCCCACCTGCTGGCGGATATTCTCAATGGCTTCCTGCACGTATTCGGGCATGTTCCAGTCGTGGGTGCAGCCGCAGATTTCCGTCACGAAGCGATTCAGAATGGCTTCGCCCTGCAGGGTGTGCGTGACTTCAGGATGGAACTGCACGCCATAGAAGCCGCGTTCTTCATCGGCCATGCCTGCAATGGCGCAGGTGGGGGTTGAAGCCATCAGCCTGAAGCCCGGCGGCAGCGCTGTGACCTTGTCGCCGTGGCTCATCCAGACTTTCAGCATGCCGTGGCCTTCGGGGGTGCCGAAATCCTGCAGACCGTCGAGCAGGCGGGTGTGACCGTGAGCGCGCACTTCCGCATAACCGAATTCGCGCAGATCGGACCATTCCACTTTGCCGCCCAGTTGCAAGGCCATGGCCTGCATGCCGTAGCAGATGCCCAGCACGGGCACGCCCAGCTCGAACACCCGGCCGGGCACTTTCAGGGCTTCTTCCTGATAGGCAGACGCATGGCTACCTGAAAGAATGATGCCTTTGAGGCCGTTTTGTGCTTCGAGAAAGGTATGATCTATGTCGCCTGGGTGAATCTCACAGTAAACGCCGGTCTCGCGGATGCGACGTGCGATGAGTTGTGTGAACTGGGAGCCGTAGTCGAGAATAAGTATGCGCTGATGCATGGTGAAGGGCATATAGAGGATTCAAGGCGTTAATGTAACGTATCGCACCGGTTTTCGCAGGAGTAAACATGCCAAACAGCTCGTCCGTCCCTGCTCTTGTCTGGGCTGGTTTCATTGCGCTGGCCCTTGCCATGGGCATTGGCCGGTTCGCTTTTACGCCATTGCTGCCCATGATGCAAAAAGATCTGGGGCTGGGCCTGGCGCAAGGCGGGTGGCTGGCCAGCGCAAACTATCTGGGCTATTTTGCCGGTGCACTGACTGCCGCTTTCCTGCCTTGGAGCGCGAGCACTCTGCTCAGAGCCGGCCTGCTGCTGGTAGCGGCCTCTACCGCATTGATGGGATGGACATCCGTCTGGTCAACCTGGATCACCTGGCGCTCCGTTGCCGGGGTCGCCAGTGCCTGGGTGCTGGTGGCCACGGCCTCGCTGTGCCTGGCGCGGCTCACAGCCGCAGGAACGCCCCATAAAGGGGGCTGGGTGTTCGCCGGCGTAGGCGGCGGCATCGCCCTTACTGGTCTGCTGTGCATGGCGGCCGACCTGCGCGGCATCAGTTCTGCCAATACCTGGCTGACGCTGGGCGGCCTGACTGCAGTCGGCCTGCTGGCGACCTGCCCGCTGTGGAAGATCCAGACCAGCGCGCCCTCGTCCAGCACCGCGCTTGCGCGCAATAACGATCACAATCATTTACGGCTGATACTGTGCTACGGCCTGTTTGGTTTCGGCTACATCTTGCCCGCCACCTTTCTGCCCGCCCAGGCGCGCGTTCTGCTTGACGACGAGGCCATCTTCGGCCTGGCGTGGCCTGTGTTCGGGCTGGCAGCAGCGTTTTCCACCCTGGCATGCGGCGTGTTGCTGAAACGGATTCAGCTGCGCCGCCTGTGGCTGCTTTCCCAACTGCTGATGGCCGTTGGCGTGGTGATTCCCGCCGTGGTGCCCGGGCTGGGCAGCATCATCACCGCCGCCCTGTGCGTGGGCGGCACCTTCATGGTGGTCACCATGCTGGGCATGCAGCAGGCGCATAATTCGGGAGGCCCCAGGGCGCGCGTCCTGATCGCCAACCTGACGGCGGCTTTCGCCATGGGCCAGCTGGCCGGGCCGGTGCTGTTCAGCCTGGCGAACAAGCATCTGGGCGTCACGCTGGACAGCTCGCTTTACCTCGCCTGCGCAGCGCTGCTGCTCAGCTGCCTGCTGTTGCTGAAACCTTTTCCTGAATATGCCGCCACACAGCTTCCAGAACATTAAGACATAAGGAAAAAAGCCCCGGCCTGTTTCCGGGCCGGGGCTTGCATGATGCTTGTGCGAACGCGTGATCAGTCGGCGCGATAGTTGGGCGCTTCCTTGGTGATCTGCACATCGTGCACGTGGGATTCGCGCACGCCCGCCGCCGTGATTTCCACGAATTCGGCCTTGTTGCGCATGTCTTCGATGGTGGCGCAGCCGCAATAGCCCATGGAGGCCCTGACACCACCCACCAGCTGGTAAATGATGGCCAGCACGCTGCCCTTGTAGGGGACGCGGCCTTCAATGCCTTCTGGCACCAGCTTATCGACGTTGTTGGAAGGGTCCTGGAAGTAGCGGTCGGCGGAGCCATCGGACATGGCGCCCAGGCTGCCCATGCCGCGATACGACTTGTAGGAACGGCCCTGGTACAGCACGACTTCGCCAGGGGATTCTTCGGTACCGGCAAACATGCCGCCCATCATGCAGGTGGAAGCGCCGGCGGCCAGGGCCTTGGCGATATCGCCTGAATAACGGATGCCGCCATCGGCAATAAGGGGTACGCCTGTGCCGTCCAGCGCCGCCGCGACATCGGCAATGGCTGAAATCTGCGGCACGCCCACGCCGGCAACAATGCGGGTGGTGCAGATTGAGCCTGGCCCGATGCCGACCTTGACGGCATCGGCTCCGGCTTCGACCAGCGCGCGCGCTGCGGCGGCGGTGGCAATATTGCCACCGATGACCTGAATACGCGGGTAGTTGTCCTTGACCCAGCGCACGCGGTCGATCACGCCCTTGGTATGGCCGTGGGCGGTGTCTACCACAATGGCGTCAACGCCTGCGGCAGCCAGCTTGGCGACGCGTTCTTCAGTGCCTTCGCCCACGCCCACTGCCGCAGCCACGCGCAACTGGCCGTGAGCATCTTTGCAGGCATTGGGGTGTGTGGTGTTCTTGACGATATCCTTGACCGTGGCCAGGCCGCGCAGCTGGAAGGCGTCGTTGACAATGAGCACGCGTTCGAGACGGTGTTTGTGCATCAGGGCCTGCGCTTCATCCAGCGTGGCGCCTTCGCGCATGGTCACGAGTTTTTCCTGGGGCGTCATAACCTGCCTGAGCGGGAGGTCGAGACGGTCTTCAAAGCGCAGATCGCGGTTGGTGACAATCCCCACCAGCTTGCCGCCATCGACCACCGGCAGGCCGGAAATACCGTGTTCGCGCTGCAGGGCAATGGCGTCGCCCACCAGCATCTGCGGGGTCACTGTAATGGGGTCGATGACGATGCCGAATTCGTGGCGCTTGACCCGGGCGACTTCCCGGGCCTGTTCGTCGGCAGTCAGGTTTTTGTGAACAACGCCGATACCGCCTTCCTGCGCCATGGCGATGGCCAGGCCGGATTCTGTGACGGTATCCATGGCGGCGGACACCAGAGGGATATTCAGGGTGATATCGCGCGTGAACCGGGTAGACAGGCTGGTATCGCGCGGGAGAATGTCCGAATATGCAGGCACCAACAGGACATCATCGAATGTCAGTGCTTTCTTGATGAGACGCATGTACGAGCTCCGGGCAAAGATGAATTGTACCGTGATAAGCCGCTTCAGCCTA
>JAAZDZ010000074.1 GCA_012512545.1 Alcaligenaceae bacterium
CAAGAACTGGTTCAGGCCATGCGTGATGCCGGCCAGCAGCGTCTGCCGGGAGACCGGCGCTACCGGCAACGCCGCGAATCGTCTGCTTTGGGCGTGGCGCTATCTGCTGCCGATCTGGCCATGCTGACGAAACTGGCCGAGGCTTGAGCACTGAGCACTGAGCACTGAGTGCAGGGCCGCGCTCAACGCCCGGAGGGGGCGCAGGGAGCGGCCCAGGGGCGGGAGTCAGCCCCGGCCAAACAACTGGCGGATGTCCTGTGCCGAGGCCAGCGGCCGGCCCAGCGCCTGCGCGCCTTGCGCCACCTGGGCAATCAGGGCGGCATTATCAGGCGCGATGCTGCCGTCTTTCAGATGGAGATTGTTCTCGAAGCCGACCCGCACATGGCCGCCCAGGCCCGCAGCCGTGATGGCGCAGGCGTTTTCCTGGGGACCGAACGCGCACATGGCCCAGGGGTAGCGGCCATCGTCCTGGTTCAGAAAGGGCAGCAGATCGGTGGGGCTGGATTTCTGCCCTGCTGTATAGCGGCCCAGCACGAACAGCAGAAACCATGGGCCTTCAGGAATAATGCCGTCTGCGCGCAGCCGCTGCCAACTGGCAACGTCCTGTTCGTCGTACAGAATTACCTGCGTCATGATGGCTTCCTGCACCAGCCAGGAAAAAAAACCATGCAGTTCGGATTCAGGCACTTCAGGTTTGAGCAGTTCGCGCAGTCCCACTGAAACGGCTTCTGGCCGGGTGTCGCGCACGACAGCCATCTGTGCCGGTGGTTCGTAGATTTGAGCCGCTTCGGTGGTGATCTGAATCACCAGCGATTGCCCGACAGCACGCCGTATGGCGGCAGTCGCGTCCTGATAAGCCTGGGCATCAAGCAGGTGACGCCCGTCAGGCTGGCGTACATGCATGTGAATCATTGCGGCGCCGGCGTCCAGGCATGACCTGGCGGTATCGGCCAGGGCTTCCGGCGTGAGAGGCACCGCAGGGTGCTGTTCGCGGGTTTTGTACGCGCCATTGGGGGCGATGGTCAGAATCAGGGGTGTATCGTTGTTCATGGTCATATTCTGTAGTGGTTGGGCTGCCTCAGGCGCCCAGAGGGTGCAGGCCGCCATCCATGGTCAGTAATGCGCCTGTTACATAGCTGGCCCGGGCTGATGCCAGGTACAGCGCAGCATCGGCGACTTCCTCAGGCTTGGCCATGCGGCCCAAGGGGATGGCTTGTTCCGCGGCGCGGCGCAGTTCCTCAATGGTTTTGCCGGTAGTGGCCGCTTCCGCCTCAAGGCGGCCTTGAACGCGGTCGGTCAGGGTGACGCCTGGGTTGATGGCATTGACCCGTATGCCTTTGTGGCCCCACGCATTGGCCAGCCCGGCCGATGCCAGCATGAGGGCTGCGTTGGCTGAGCCGCCAGGCAGGTGTACCGGGCTGGCGACACGCCCGCCCGCACCAATGATATTGACGATGGCGCCGCTTTCGCGTTCCACCATGCCGGGCAATACCGCATCCATGGCATGAATATAAGTGAAGAACTTGGCGTCCATGGCGTCGCGCCAGGCTTGGGCGGTCAGTTCGGCTGGCGGATGACGTTTGGCAGCGCCCGCGGAATTAACCAGCACATCGACAGGCCCCAGGGCCGTTTCGATATCGCGCATGGCGCGACTGGCTGATGCCGCCTCGCGCAGGTCGGCAGCAATCGTTTTCACGGCATGCCCGGCCGCCTCGAGGCTTTGGCGGGCGGACTCCAGATTGGCCGGGTCGCGCGACACAATGGCGACTTTTGCGCCTTCTTGCGCGAAAGCTGCTGCGCACGCCAGGCCGATGCCTTTGCTGCCGCCGGTCACCACAACGACTTTGCCTTCCAGTTCAAGATCCATGTCTGTTGTCTCCTTCGTTATCGGGGTGCGGGTAGCGTACAGGTGTTGGGCAGTATACGGCCGCGGGTTCGGGGTTAGTGCATTCCCTAGGTGTGTGTTGGGAATGTTTCATGCACAATGCTGAACATGCAGGTGAGGAGACAGGCTCTGCATGGGCAAAAAAACCGATCTGAATCGGTATAACAAAAAAACTATAAATAAAAAGCGGTACTGATAAAAAATAGAAAGAACGAAAAGGCCGACACAGTGTGTCGGCCTTTAGTTATTGTGCCTTGCCAGCGCGCTGTTTTGCGGTTTCAAGTTACCGCATCATTTCAGCAGAATCTGCACGGCGCCCGCGCCGCCATCGGCCTCTGCGCATTCTGTATAGGCGATCACTTCGTCGATCTGCGTCAGCCAGCGGCGCACCGTGGTCTTCAGAACGGCGTCACCATTGCGCGAACCATAGCCCTTGCCATGCACAATGCGGACGCATTTGATGTCATGAGTCAGGCAGGAGGTCAAAAAGCGCTCAAACCGTTCGCGGGCGTCTTCCAGGGTGCTGCCGTGCAGGTCCAGGCTGGCACCTATGGGCCATTTGCCGCGCTTGAGATCCTTGAGCACATCTGTCCCATGGCCTGCCTTGAGATAACGGCTGTCGTCCTGGTCGTGTGCCGCAGGCGCGTAGGCATCGGACCCGGCCCTGGCCTTGCGCCTGGGAGGCGAGGGCGGAGCGGGTGGCGTCGCCGCATCGGCAGGCGCCGGCCGCTTCAGGGGCTGTACCTGTTCCAGGCCCGCAGCCCGCAGCCGCCGTTCCCTGAGTATCTCCTCATGGGCCGGCGCAGTCGGCGCCAGCAACACCCGATTGGGATCCTTGATTCTTTCCACATAGCGCATCGCCTGCCTGAACAGCTTGCGGTCGGTCTCATCCAGCAGCGCACTTCCCCCTTTTATGGGGGCAGACACCATTTTTTCCGTGGATGATCCGGCCTTGACGGGCCGAGCCGCCGGGTTAAGGGTGTCTGACCCCATTTTCGGGGGCAGAAAGGATTTGCGTTTGCGGGTGCGGTCAGGTTTTGCGGGAGGGGGATCGGGTGGCTGAGATGCCTGGCGCAGCTTTTTGAGGTCAGCCAGCCCGGGTTTATTCCGCCGCATTCTCCAGCCACCGCTGTGCGTCGAGTGCGGCCATGCAGCCGGTTCCGGCGCTGGTGATGGCCTGGCGATAGACGTTGTCCTGTACGTCACCTGCGGCGAAGACGCCGGGCACGGATGTCATGGTGGACAGGGCTTCGCGGCCGCTGCGCGTGATGATGTAGCCGTCTTCCATGGCGAGCTGACCCTCGAACAAGCCGGTATTGGGCTTGTGGCCGATGGCGATGAAAGCGCCCATGACGGCGAGTTCGCGGGTTTCACCCGTCTGGTTGTTGCGCAGGCGCACGCCTGTTACGCCGGAGTCGTCGCCCAGGACTTCGTCGAGTTCCTGGAAGAGGGCCAATTCGATATTGCCGGATTCGACTTTTTCCATCAGGCGGTCAACCAGAATGGGTTCGGCGCGGAATTTGTCGCGGCGGTGTACCAGCGTGACCTTGCGGCAAATGCCCGCCAGGTAGAGCGCTTCCTCAACGGCGGTATTGCCGCCACCCACGACGATGACGTCCTGATTCTTGTAGAAGAAGCCATCGCAGGTGGCGCAGCCCGACACGCCACGGCCCATGAAAGCCTGCTCCGAAGGCAGGCCCAGGTATTGGGCAGCGGCCCCCGTGGAAATGATGAGGGAGTCGCAGGTGTATTCGCCGCCGCCATCGCCCTTGAGCTTGAACGGGCGCGTGGAAAGATCGACTTCAGTGATGTGATCGAACACAATGTCCGTATTGAAGCGTTCGGCATGAGCCAGAAAGCGTTGCATGAGTTCGGGGCCTTGCACGCCCATGGCGTCGGCGGGCCAGTTGTCCACGTCGGTGGTCGTCATGAGCTGCCCCCCTTGTTCCAGGCCGGTAATCAGCATGGGCGAAAGGTTTGCCCGGGCTGCATAAATGGCGGCGCTGTAGCCCGCTGGGCCGGAACCGAGGATGAGAACTCTGGCATGGCGTGGTGTGGTCATTGCAGTGCATCCTTAATTTTGAAGAACAGCCAATTATAATGGCCCCCATGGCTAGGCTACCTGCTACTCCTTCGCGTTCCTCCCGCAACGTCAGAAACGGCCCTTCACCGCTCCAGACCCGCCTGTCCGGTCTGGCTCGTGAAGCGCGCTGGATTGTTTTCGCCGCATTGGCGGCATGGCTGGCTCTGGTGCTGGGCACCTGGGATCCTGCCGATCCGGCTTGGTCGCATTCCGTGCACTCCGCCGTCACGCAGAATCGTGGCGGAATCCTGGGGGCGCACGTTGCGGATTTCCTGTTGTTTCTGTTCGGGTACTCCACCTGGCTGTGGGTGGTATTGCTGGCTCATCGCGTGGTGGCGGGCTTTCTGCGGCTGACGGGGTCATTGCAGCAGGCAGCGCCTGCCGA
>JAAZDZ010000075.1 GCA_012512545.1 Alcaligenaceae bacterium
AGTGTAGTCTTCGTTTTCATCGACCAGACCACCTGTTTTCAATACCAGTTCCAGGTGCAGCAGATCGGCCCCGCCATCCACCCGCCAGCGTCCCGGCCCCAGCTCTTCGATATCGGGCAGTTCGTCTTCGTCGGGAAACTCGCCCGCAATGGCTTCGAACATATCCATGGGCGTGACCAAACCTTCGATGGCGCCGAATTCGTCAGTCACCATCGCCAGCTGGCCGCGCGCCCGTTTGAGGGTTTCCATCAGGTTCAGCATGCTGATGGATTCGTGCACGATGACGGGCTCGCGCAAACGCGCAACACGAATGCGGCCATGCTCGGCCAGATCGGCCACGATGTCCTTGGCCCGCCCGATGCCGACGATATCGTCCAGCCTTCCCCGGCACACCGGGAAAAAACTGTGTGGCGACCCCAGCACGGCTTCACGCTGCACCTGGGCCGGGTCATCGAGATTCAGCCAGGAAACCTCGGTGCGCGGCGTCATGACTGAATGAATGGAGCGATCGGCCAGGGTCAGCACGCCGCTCACCATATAGCGCTCTTCATCCTCAAACACCTGGGCGGGCAGCGCGGCTCCCACCGTTGCGGCAGCCAGGGCTTCGTCGCCTTCGGATGGCGGCCCCATGCCCAGCATGCGCATCACCCCTTCAGCTGTACGCTCGCGCAAAGGACGGCTGGCCGCCTGGCGCCGGATATTGCGCCGCGCAAGCTGGTTCAGCGTTTCGATGAGAACGGAAAACGCGATGGCCGCATACAGATAGCCCTTGGGTACGGCAATGCCAAAGCCTTCCACAATCAGCGTGAAACCGATGGTCAGCAGGAAGCACAGGCACAGAATCACCACTGTGGGATGAGTGTTCACAAAACGGGTCAGCGGCTTGGAAGCCACCAGCATCAGCATGATGGCAATCGTGACGGCGATCATCATGATGGACAGATGATCGACCATGCCCACGGCGGTAATGACGGCATCCAGCGAGAACACCGCATCCAGCACCACGATTTGCAGCACAATGACGCCAAAACCCGCATGCAGGCGCGAACCGGAAGAATGTTCGGCCTTGCCCTCCACGCGCTCATGCAGCTCGACCGTGCCCTTCAGCAGCAGGAACAGCCCCCCCACGATGAGAATGACATCGCGCTGCGAGAACGCCAGCGGCCCGATGGTGAACCAGGGCTCGGTCAGGGTGACCAGCCACGAGATGATGGAAAGCAGCGCCAGGCGCATGATCAGCGCCAGAGACAAGCCCAGCACCCGGGCGCGATCGCGCTGATGGGGCGGCAGTTTGTCCACCAGAATGGCGATGAAGATCAGGTTATCAATGCCGAGAACGATCTCCAGCACCACCAACGTGAGCAGCCCGGCCCACGCTGACGGTTCTGCCATCCATTCAAAGAACATGACGCTTGCTCAGCCGTTCAGGTAACCCAGCATTTGCGGGAAGATTTTCGGCGTGGCAGCCACCACATTGCCGGTTTTCATCCAAAGCTGTTCCCCTTCGAAGTCGGAAATCAGGCCGCCTGCCTCCAGTACCAGCAGGCCGCCTGCGGCGAGATCCCAAGGCTGCAGCCTCACCCCGCAGAAGCCATCCAGGCGCCCTGCGGCCACATAAGCCAGCGCCAGCACCGTACTGCCCAGGCGGCGTACTGCGGCCCCTTCTCCAAGCATTCTGGAAAATGGCGAATCGTCATTGAGGGCGGAATTGCCCAGGTGGGCGCCAAGCAAAGCATCGTGATAGCGGCGCTGGCCACTGACACGGATACGGCGGTCGTTGAGAAAAGCGCCGCTGCCACGGCTGGCGGTGAAGAGTTCGTTGCTGGAAGGGTCGTAGACCACAGCATGGGCAAGCTGGCCGCGATGCAGCAAAGCGATGGAAATCGCATACAGCGGCAGGCCATGAATAAAGTTGGTGGTGCCGTCGATGGGGTCGATTACCCACTGATATTCGGGCGATTCGACATCAGGGCCTTCAGCGGCGGCCACCCGGCCGCTTTCTTCGCCAAGAAAAGCATGGGTGGGGTAAGCCGTGCTGAGGACTTCAATGATGGATTCTTCCGCAGCGCGGTCCACTTCCGTGACATAATCCTTCGGCCCTTTGCGTGCCACCTGGAGACGTTCAAGGTCGAGGCTGGCCCGATTGATAATCGAGCCGGCACGGCGTGCCGCCTTGATGGCGGTGTTAAGCATCGGGTGCATAGATATCCGTTTTTTTAGAGCGCAAACCGCGTATTTTAGATGACTTCCCTGTCTCAGTCCGATCAGGACGCCAACTTCAAGCGTGTCCGCTTCATTATGGTTCACCCCTCGCACCCCGGCAACGTGGGCGCGGCAGCCCGTGCGATCAAGACTATGGGCTTTGGTGAACTCTGCCTGGTCGCTCCAAAAGTCGCTGCCGCCACGCAACAGCCCGAGGCCATTTCCATGGCCAGCGGCGCCACCGATGTGCTGGAAGCGGCAATCGTCGTGCCTGCCCTGGCCGACGCCCTGGCGCCGGTCACACTGGCCTTTGCCCTGACAGCCCGCCCCCGTTTCCTGGGCCCGCCTGCCTGCGACATCCGCATGACGGCAGAGCTGGCGCGCGGACACCTGGGCGAAATGGCGCAAGGCCAGGTCGCCATTGTGCTGGGTACGGAACGCGCCGGGCTCACGAACGAAGAGATCGCGCTGTGCCAGCGTGTGTGCCACATCCCGGCCAACCCGGAATACAGTTCCCTGAACGTGGCGCAAGCCTTGCAACTGGCCGCCTGGGAACTGCGCTACGCCCTGCTGACCGCCACTGGGGCGCCCACCGTGCCCATAACCGAAGGCAGGCGCGACGCGGGCGCCGAACCGGCTGACAGCGCCCGCGTGCTGGCGCTGATGGAACACTGGGAAGAGGCGCTGACCTGGGTGAAATTCCTCGACCCCCAGCACCCCAAAAAATTGGTGCCGCGTATGCGGCACCTGCTTGCGCGCAATGCGCTGACCAATGATGAAGTCGCGATGCTGCGCGGCGTGTGCACGGCCA
>JAAZDZ010000076.1 GCA_012512545.1 Alcaligenaceae bacterium
AGCGGCCGCGCAGCGTTCGCCTTCCTTCCCGGATGTGCCGACGGCGGCAGAAGCGGGCGTGCCCGATTACGAGGTATCGACCTGGTACGCCATGTGGGCGCCTGCCGGCACACCGCCAGATATCGTTGAGAAAATGTCCGAAGAGATCGTCAAAGCCTTGAACGCACCCAAGGTCAAGGAACTCTGGGCCAGTAATGGCAGCGCGATTCCCAATCTGACAGGCGCTCAGTTTGGCGAGTTTGTGGATGCCGAGATCGGCCGCTGGGCGGGCGTGGTCAAGGAGGCCGGTGTAGATCCGCAATAAGGCAGCGTGTCTTCTGGCCGCCTGCGCGGTCAGATTGATGCCGCAAAGCAAAGGGGGGGGCGCTGAGTCGCTCCCTTTGCTATGGCTGGCGGGCTTGTTCGGGCAGGGCTGCCAGGGTTTCCTGGATGCGGCGGCAGGTACGGGTGTAGAGCATCAGCGCACGAAGAATATTCCAGGCCAGCAGACCCGCCGAAGCGGCCAGTGCGAGGGCGGCGGGCAGCAGCAGGACAGGCATGAAGCAGGCGGCTGCCAGCAGCGCCAGGGCGCACAGATGAGCCGCAAACTGGCGCATGGCATCGGGTTCGGAAATGAACTGCCTGACTTTTGGAATGAAGGGCAGGGCCATGGGGGCGCGCCGCTGAGCGTTGTGCCACAGCAGAAAAGGCACAATCTTGTACAGCATGCCATTGACAGCAGACACGGCAAAGCCAGGGATCAGCAAGGTGCCCAGCAGCATTTCCTGGGTGTGGCCCGCCAGGGCGGGCCAGCCGCTGCGAGTCAGGCCCACCAGGGCGGCAAGCACCAGCGAGGCCATGGCGGCATGCCAGAACCAGGTGGTGGGTTCGGGACTGGGGCGCTTGCGGGTCAGGAGCAGCCAGGCGGTGAACAGGCCATACACCAGATAGCACAGCGCCAGCGCAGCGCCGGCCAGCCGTTGCGGCAGCGTAGCCGCATGGCTGTTTGAGAGCTGCCAGGCGCCGGACAGCGTCAGCACCACCAGCAGCAGAAACACCAGGGGCGCCAGAATGTCGGTGATGCGTTTCGGGTAGATTTCCGTGGCCTGGAAGATGGGAATCACCTGGTAGGAAATGCCGATGACCAGCAGCCCCACCCAGCCAGCCAGGCCCCACAGAACATGCAGATCAGGCAGCCCATGCAGCCAGGCGCCTGCGGGTGTAGCGCCTACGCTCCACACGCCCCCGCGCAGGCCCGCCATGAACAGCCCCAGGGCAATGGTGGTGGCCAGCGCGGCCAGGGCCAGCCGCACCGCCACGAGAATTTCTGCAGAGCCTGGAGAGCGTTGCCTGCGATCGCGCCACAGGCCGCCAGCGACCGCCGCCAGAAACAGTAGAAACGCAGCGGCCAGCAGCACGACAGCGGCAGTGTGGAATACGGCTTTCACGCTGATGAAGCCGATGGCCAGCGACAGGGTGCCGAGGGTCAGGCAGGCATGCACGACAGCGGAAGTGATGCGTGGCCGCAACACATGAATATGTGTGGCAACGGGCAGAATCTGCATCATTGCGCCCAGCATGGCGCTGGCCAGCACACCTAGCGTAAGAAAGTGCGCAACCGCCAGAATAGCGGGATTCCAGCGTATATAGGGCGTACCCGACCACGCCTGCCAGCCCAGCGTAAGGGCAGCCAGCATGAGGAATAGGGGAACATTCAGAAAGAATCTGAATGCCACAGCCAATGGAGGAGAGCGATCAAAAGCTAGAGCCCGTTGCATAAAATCAAGTATAGTTGACTGCGCCTGTAGGATAATCATGCTGCATGCCGGTCAGCTTACCTTGATCTTTGTTAAGGTCTGTCGGCTTTCC
>JAAZDZ010000011.1 GCA_012512545.1 Alcaligenaceae bacterium
AAGGTTGCGCTCTACCAACTGAGCTATTCCCGCGTGTTTGAACCGCTGTCTGCGTATCCAAGTGCGTAACTATAACACAAATATTTTATTGTGCAATGCAGATTGAGTTGGAAACGTGGTCGTGCGAAAGCAGACGGTGCATTTGTGCCACAGTTAGCGACTTGCCCGCACCTTGTACCGGAACGGCTGGCAGATCAAGCTGCATGAAGTCTCTGCCAGGTCGGCGGCAAATGGGTGCCTCCCGTCAAAGGCGAATATTTCGACAATCTTTCCCCCATCACCGGCCAGGCTTTCTGCCAGGTGCCGCGCTCCAGTGCTGAAGATGTAGAACTCGCCCTGGACGCCGCCCACGCGGTACGCCGCCAGTGGGCGGACACCCCGGCTGCGGAACGTTCCAACCTGCTGCTGCGCATTGCCGACCGCATGGAACAGAACCTGCCGCTTCTGGCCGTTGCGGAAACCATCGACAACGGCAAGCCGCTGCGCGAAACCCAGGCAGCCGATCTGCCGCTGGCTGTTGACCACTTCCGCTATTTCGCAGGTTGCCTGCGCGCGCAGGCCCTCGGGCAGAATCCCATCGAACAGCGCGCGCACCATATGCGGGCTGCTGAATAACCTGCGGTAATTCTGATCGTGCAGATTCTGGCTCATCACGAGGCTCCGGCAGAGAAAGGTCAGTCACACCCACTCTATAAGAAAGCCGGAGCAAGAACGCCAGCCAGGCCAGCAAATGCCCAGTGCGTGTTGTACGTACTTGGCAGCCATCCTTTCCCGTGTACCCGACAACCCACCGCTGCCTACGGACAAATAAGCGGTAATCGCTCTTTACTTCTCCACACTTTCCCGCACGGCATCGATTGCGCGCACGTCCACTTCGGGGGCGTTGCCGTCGCGGTCACGGCCGAAGTGCAGCACTGTCTGCGGGTAAGGCAGTTCGATACCGGCAGCGTCGAAGCGCTGTTTCACCAGACGGTTGAAAGCGCGCTGGATCATCCACTGATTGCCCGGGGTGGTCTTGATCAGCACACGCACGCTGAAGCCGCGCTCGTTCAGGGCCGTAACGCCGGGAATTTCGATATCCGCCAGCACTTCGGCGGCCATGGCCGGGTCTTGCATCAAGTCCTTGAATGCCGTTTCCAGCTGAGCCACGGCCTGATCCACGTCTTCGCGATGGGCAATGTTGTATTCGGCATAGTGATAGCCAAAATCACGCGTATGGTTGCTGACCGTGTCAATCGCGGAAAACGGAATCAGATGGTAGCCGCCGTCCAGGGTGCGCAGCCCCACGGAACGCACGGTGATTTTTTCCACCGTGCCGAAGCGCCCGGCCACTTCAACGATGTCGTTCTGGTTCATGCCGTTTTCAAGCTGAATGAAGACACCGGTGATCACATCCTGCACCAGCTTCTGCGCTCCAAAACCAATTGCCAGGCCCACCACCCCGGCACCGGCGATCAGCGGGCCGATATCAATGCCAATCTGCGACAGCACAATCAGCACGGTCATGGTTACGATCACGATGGCCGCTGCATTACGGAACAGCATCAACAAGGTTTTTTCGCGTTCGCTGGCGCGCCGCCCTTCTCTGGCACCCACACGATGCTCAATCAGGCTGGCAAGCACCGTCCAGAGCAAAGCCGCTGTGGTCAGCACAATACCCACCCGCAACACCAGCGCCACCGTTGCGCGGCCCCGGTCGGAATCCAGCCAGGCGCCCAGGTCGAAAGCGTGCCAGGCATCCAGCACCACCAGGAAGATGACCACCATCAGCGCCAGCCGGATACCCCGCAGGGTTGGCCCTTTGTAGCTGTTGACGCGCTGCTCCAGCAAAGGGAAGTTGCGATTCCAGTGTTCGGGCAAAGCCAGGTGGCGGGCCTCCAGCCGTACCAGGCCCGCGGCCAGCAGAGCCCCCACCACAACAGCCACCAGCGACTGCACCGTCGCCGACATCATGAACGCCAGCGCCGCCGCCTGCTCGGCCTGGCTGGCCACCAGCAGCACCGTGAAATAAGCCAGGGCCAGCCAATGCCAGGTGCGGCCCAATGCGCGCAGCAGCGTGCCGAACACCGCAGTTTCCGTGGCTTCAGCGCGTTGCAGCAGGCCAGATTTAACCGATGCCTTCTGGCTCCACACCACCCGCAGGGCGGTGATATACACACACAGCATGATCACCAGCCCGATCAACCGGCCAATGGACGGCGCCAGCACCGCCTGCCCCACAGGCACCACCACCAGCAGGCAATAGCCGGTCAGGGCGATCAAAAGACTGATCCAGCGGTTCCAATAGCTGGCCGTCTCGGGCTCCAAAGGCAGCAGACGCAGATGCTCGTAACGGGTGGCAAACACCGCCCGCGACACCGATTTCACGGCTTCGATCAGCACAAAGGCAGTCAGAAACTGGAAGGCGAACGTGCCGCTGAGGCGAGCGTGATCCGCCAGGGCGACTGTGGCCACATAACCAGCCAGGGCGGCAAAGAGCGTCGCGCCGATATCCACCACGAAGGCAAGCACTACCCCCAGCAGTTTGCGGCTGAGCGTCATGCGCCGCGCCCGGGAACGCGCATAAGGGCTTTGCGGATGAATATCCCGCGACACCGCCCCGGAACCTCGCCCCTGGCCTCCGGCAACCGCGCCGGAACTGCGTTGAATCCAGGTATTCAGCTTGCGGAACAGCACACCGGCCACAGCCCGCAACACCGCATAGGCGACCAATGTGGCAGCGATCACGAGGGCCAGCACACGCAGCGCGGGCATCCAGATGTCGAGCTTACCATCGGTCACTCCGCTGCTTGAACCCACCCGGGAAAATGCGCTGAAAGTCTGCTGAATATCGCTGCCCAGTTGCCCCGTCAGGGCCTGTAGGGAAGCCCCCACCCGTTGCGACAGCACCGCAATGCCCGACGCGGGCACAGGTTCAGTGACTGAAGCAGCTTCTCCCTGAGCCGCGCTGTCGGCCTGCGCCAGGGTTCGTAACTGCTCAATCAGCCGTTCGCGCGCTTCCGGGTCTTCCAGCGTATTCGCCAGGGCATCATAGGAAACCGCCCCGGCAGCCTGTGCCGCTTGCCCGGATTCTGAACCAGAAGACGCCCCCTGCCCGCCCGGCGACTGCGCATACAAAGGCGGTGCCAGCAACAGCAAGAACAAGATGGAAAACATGACAACCGCCACAAGCCGTGGCGACACGCCCAGATGAAGGTGTTTGCAAGCCGACCGGACACTCACGCGGCGCTCTCCCTTTTTGGTGGAAGCCCTGCAGCCGCCAAGAGCGCTCGACGTACCCAGACCTTCCTGGTGTGCATTGGAATTGAAAAAGCACGCTCCAGCAGGAAACGTGCCAGAAACCAGGATAACACGGGCGGGGTGCCATCAGCCTGTTGCAGACTTGCTGAACGGGTATAAATGCCCGGCCCGGCTTTTACGAATAGCAACGTTTTGAGAAGTGGCACACCATGAACGCACAATCTTATATTGTAAAAAACGCTTGTCATCCATAATAGAAGAGTTCAAAACGCTGAAACGGGTGGGACGCCCGCGCCTGTCAACACCCAAGGTGGCGGTGACAATCCGCTACGATGCCGACATCATCAAAGCCTTCAAGGCGGGTGGCCCGGGCTGGCAGACACGGATGAATGATGCGCTGCACTCCTGGCTCAAGACGCATGGAGCCTGACTCTCAGCACTACTCAGCCAGCCGTTACAATCCAGCCAATCCCAACTACGTTCACCGCGCCTCATGATCCTCGTCACCGGCGGCACCGGCTTCATTGGAAGCCATACAACCGTTGTTCTGCAGCAAGCAGGGCACGATGTTCTGATTCTTGATAATTTGTGCAATAGCCGCCCGGAAGTGATCGACGCTATTGCGCAAATCACGGGCCGCAAACCGGGCTTTGTTCAGGGCGATATCCGCGATGCCGGGCTTCTGGAGCGCCTGTTTGCCGAATACCCCATCCAAGCCGTCATGCATTTTGCGGGGCTGAAGGCCGTAGGGGAATCCACACAAATTCCCCTGTCCTATTACGACAACAATATTCATGGCAGCGTCACTCTGCTGCAAGCCATGCAGAAGGCGGGGGTGCGCACTTTCATTTTCTCGTCTTCCGCCACCGTCTACGGCGACCCGCAAAAACTGCCCCTGACGGAAGACCACCCGCGCTCCGCCACCAACCCTTATGGGCACACCAAGCTTGTGGTCGAGGACATACTGGAAAACCTCTACCACAGCGAACCGGGCTGGCGCATTGCGCGCCTGCGCTACTTCAACCCGGCGGGCGCGCATTCCAGCGGCCTGATAGGTGAGTCGCCCCAGGGCATTCCCAATAACCTGATGCCGTTCGTGGCCCAGGTCGCCACCAGGCAACGTCCGCAGCTCAACGTGTTTGGCGACGATTACGACACCCCGGACGGCACGGGGGTGCGCGACTACATACATGTAATGGATCTGGCCGAAGGCCACAAAGCCGCTCTGGACTATTGCCAGTCACACCCGCAAACGCTGCTCACCACCAATCTGGGCACCGGAAAAGGGTATTCGGTGCTTGAAATGATCCAGGCCTACGCGCAAACAAGTGGCCGGGACATCCCGTACCAGATCACTGCCCGCCGCCCCGGCGACATCGCCGCCTGCTGGGCCGATGTGGCACACGCTACGCAAATCCTGGGGTGGACGGCCAAACTGGGGCTGGAGGAAATGTGCAGGGATGCCTGGCGGTGGGATAAGCAGCAGTGAAGAACTCCCGCCCTAATGGACGGGGCTTGCGCATAGGCGCGTGGTCATAACTTGTATTAGGAACAATCGAACAGCAAGGCAGCTACAACGCAGAGCTGATCTGCGCCCAGCCATCGCGCACTGATTAAGGAACCTCTGAATAAGTCGAGCGGAAAGCAGACCACCCGAATCCACAGATGCATGCGACGCGGTGACTTGTTCCGAGGTTCCTTAAGCAAAGACCTCGGCATCGAACAGGCTGGTGCCTGTTTTATCCTTTGCGGAAAGCACCGGCTCGCCGCTCAAAGGCCATTCAACACCGATGTCAGCATCGTCCCAGGCAATGATGCGTTCGTGCTCGGGGGCGTAGTAGTCGCTGACTTTGTATAAACATTCCGCCACATCGCTCAGCACGACAAAGCCATGGGCGAAGCCTTCAGGCACCCAGAGCTGGTGCTTGTTCTGTGCGCTTAAACGTGTGCCCACCCAGCGACCGAATGTCGGGCTGCTTTTGCGGATATCCACGGCCACATCGAAGATCTCGCCCAGCACCACCCGCACCAGCTTGCTCTGCGCCTGCCGGATTTGGTAATGCAGACCCCGCAACACGTTTTTCACTGAACGTGAGTGGTTATCCTGCACAAAGGTGACGTGCCTGCCGATCATCTCGTCGAACTGGCGCTGACTGTAGCTTTCCAAAAAGAAACCGCGCTCATCGCCAACGATTTCTGGCTGAATCAGCAACACTTCTGGAATGGCTAGCGGTGTGATTTTCATTGAAGTTGCTTCAGAATAGGGGCTACCCGGTTGCGGCAATTGGCTTTGCCGCCGACAGCCAGATGATAAAGCCCGTAGAAGAAATTTTCCGGTGGCTGCTGATGCTGGCGCGCAGGATGAGCCACCACATCCGCCAGCAAAGCCGTAGAAAATCTGCCCGTCGTTGTAAAGTTTCACCCTGGGTGGCATCCTTGCCATATTGACTGCCCTGTTTTGCCACGCACTGCGGCTATGGGCGGCAAACTCAATTCGCCAACGCCTTGATATCCATGACTCACCCCGCCACCGCCTGGTATGTTGTACACACCAAGCCCCGCCAGGAAGCGACGGCGCTGGAACACTTGCGGCGGCAAGATTTTGAAGCCTACCTGCCGCTGTTCAAAGTCTTCAAAAAATCGCGCCGGGCAGGCCAGCCCGCACTAGCCGTACACGAACCCATGTTCCCCCGCTACCTGTTCCTGCGCCCTACCCGGCCAGAACAGTCGCTTGCCACGGTGCGTTCTACCATTGGTGTCAGCCGGTTAGTCATGTTCGGCCTACAGCCCGCTACCCTGGCCGATGAAGCCGTACAGGCTATCCGGCAAGCAGAAGCCCAGCGCGAAAACGCCGAACTGGCCGACATCGCCCCCTTCAGGCCCGGCATGGCGGTAGAAATACAGGCGTCTCCGTTAGCGGGCATACAGGCCCTGGTGCAAGCCGTATCAAAAGACCGCGTCACCCTGCTGCTGCACATGCTTGGCCGCCCGCAAACCGTGCAAGTCGATATCGGGCAGGTACAGCCGTTATAGCCGCAGCACTGCCCGCTCTCGATACCAGCAAACAGCGCCTTACAGTTGTCCAAACACCCAGTCGTATATACAATATCAGACTCTAGCTTAGGTATACCGATAACAATGAAGCTCCGCATCAACGGTCGCATAAAAGCCAAGCTTTCCGAAACCGACTATGGTTTGCGCCTGAAAATTTGCTTTGTTCCTTATGCCACAGGGCTGGATATAAAAACGGCTTATACGCCGAACGACGAAGAAATTCGTATACACAAGAAGTATGGAGAAAGAAATGACGGGGCCTAAGATCGAGAGCACTGCTGAAAACTGGGAAAACCGCGTATTGGGTGCGGACGAAGCCCATGTGCGGGTCGATGATGAAGACTTGGAAAGCCTGATTAACGAGTCGCTCAACTTGAAAGTAATTTCAATTCGTCTGGAAGAGTCGCTGATCAGCGACTTCAAGATGATCGCAAAACATCACGGGATGTCGTACCAACCCCTCATGCGGCAAGTTTTGCGTCGTTTCGCAGACGCCGAAACACGACGCATTTTGCGCAAATACATCGCGGCAGAGAAAGAAAACAAATCGGAAAAAGTGGCGTAATCAGGCCGCCGTCCGGCCTATTCCATTCGGCTAGCGCTCCGGGAATGAATTTCAGGCGATATCGCGTAGCCTCGTCGGGTTCAGATTTGCTCAATATCCACCTCGACGGCGGTGTCCTTCAGTGCCAGCCTCTGGCGTGCAATGGCCGCTAGGTCCCGGTCTGCCAGCTCTTCCACCAGCGCCTCAAACAGTTTGAGCGTCACCCTATAGAAAGCGGGCCGGTTGTGATTGAGCACGGCTACCGGCTTGTCAGCCCCAGAAGCAGCCATAGGGATCGGCATCGAGGCCCGCTAAAACCTTATCCAACGTGGACGTCTTAGCCAGGGGCTCATAGCTGTGCCAACGTAGGTCAGCGCGCATCCAAAAGACTTTCCATACCTTTTGTGTTTTGACCCAGGTAGCCTTCGCTATCGGCTCTAATAGTCGTGAGCCATCGTATAACTGGCGATCTTCATGAATGATGACAGATTGGCCCTCAACGGAGTAGCCGATATCAAGCTGCTCACGGATCTCGGGGCGGGGACGCCGACGCGCAATATATGACGCCATAGTGCGATGCACCCGCGCAAGTTCTAATTCACTAAACGCCATCGTTTTCCTTATGATCGTTAGAGTTCAATGGGTAAAGCTGATGCAAATGTTGTCGCGTGGGCCGAAAGCGTGAATGCGTCGAACCTCTTCGCCTCGGTCATCAACATCACCGAAAGCAGCGACGATGCCTACCGGGTGTTCCGCAAGATGCAGGGAAGCGGCCACCCGCCAGACGACTGGAGCCAGTTGCTGGCTGAAGCCCGCGCCGAGGGGCAGCGCTTGCAGCGGTTCGCCGCCGGCATCAGCCATGCGTAAGGCACCATAAACCCCAGTCTCACAGGTAGTCGCAAGCGACTGTATCGTCCTGGCTGTCAGATATTTGATTTGCGCAACAGCCCTGGCGAAACCTTCTCTTGAGTATTCTGGGCATCCAGGCGCGCAGCGGTTGGAGCATGATCCGCAACCGCGCGGCCTTCTCTTGCTAGATTATATGCAGTTGCAGAGCGCGTCGCCCTACCCATTGGTTTCCAGCAAGTGCATGAACATGATGCACAGCCAACCCCTGGCGTGCAAAGACTGATGGCAGTATTCAGGCACCAGAAATCCGCATAGTCAGTGTTGAACTGAGCGCCTGTGGTTGCAGGTGATGATGCCCTCGTATCTGGGATACCTTGCCCTGATCTCTTCTTTGGTCAAGGATTTGAGTTTTCGTTGAGGCTGTATGTTGTTGATGCCATGCATCGGGTTGGAATATAAAAACGCCTTATCCTGATTTCCATCAAAATAAAGTATTTTGTATTTTCCGTTATTTTCCTGGTCTGCATCAACACATGCTTGATAGGGCAACAAATCGTATTCGTACGCGACTTGTGTAATGATCAGGTTTCCATTCGAGCCGATTAAATACCTACCCATTTCGGACGCAACAACCAAAGACACGACGAGGACAAAAACGACAAAATAAATACTTGCTATCGTCTTCCCTCTCATTTTGATCATCAACAACCCAACCATTAAAACCTCAAAAACCAGAGCAACAAATAAAAATATAAAAG
>JAAZDZ010000077.1 GCA_012512545.1 Alcaligenaceae bacterium
GATTTCGTTGGGTGCCGTGCCCAGCGTCGTGGCGGCCCATTCCTGCAAGGCCGGGCTGAAGACATCGCCTGTGACGCACAAGGCGCGCAGCCGGATGTTTTCAATGGAGGCGCCCGCCTGTTCCGCTTCGTGCATGAGGGCGAGATCGCCGGGCAGCAGCAGTGCGTTGGTAATGGGGTGACGGCTCAGCAACCGGAGTGCATCGGCGCCGCGCGCGGGCTGTGCGGTCGTGACCAGGGTGCGCCCGAAATACAGCACCGCCAGCAAGCCATGCAGCAGGCCCGAGGCGGTTGTCCAATCGACGGGGCTCCAGAAGAGATCGCCCGGCTTGGGATACCAGTTCTGCGCGGCGACAAAGGCGGGCAGCACGCCGATGAGCACGCGATGAGCGTGCAGCACGCCTTTGGGCGCGCCCGTGGTGCCTGCGGTATACAGCAGAATGGCCGGGTCTTCCGCCAGGGTGCTGACGGGCTGGAAATCAGCCGGCTCGCGCGCTTGCAGCGTGCGCCAGGACAGCGTGTGGTCATTCTGGAATTCCAGCCCGATCAGCTGCTGAACGGAGGGGCATTGTTCCATGATGGTGGCCAGCTCGGGGGCCGCTGTGCCATCCGCGATGATGCTGCGGGCTTCGGCGTCGCGCAGCCTGAGGGCCAGGCCATCGGTGCCCAGTTGGGCAGACAGCGGCACCAGCACCGCGCCCACGCCCAGCACCGCCAGGCAGGCAGCGATGGCTTCGGGGCGCTGTGACATGACGACGGCCACGCGGTCGCCTTTCTGGGTGCCCATTTTGCGCAGGCCGTTGGCCAGGCGGTTGGAAACGTCGGCCAGTTGCCGGTACGACCAGTCGGAGCGTTCGCCCTGCGGGCCTTCGTGGTGAATGGCGATGCGGCGGCCTTCGGCGGCGTTCGCGGCCCAGCGTTGCAGGCTGGCCTGCGCGATATTGAATTGCTCAGGCACCAACCACTGATACGTTGAATACAAAACCGGATGCTGGTCGCTCATCTGGGCACTTTCTTTGAATGACAGAAGGAAATAGAAGGACGGTTAATCAGTGAGAGCATGGCCGACTTCGCCGTTCTGCGCAATCCCTGGGCTTTCTTATGCCCGCAAAGACAAGGGTTTACCCCGATTTTGAACGCCTGGGTTCAGCATTGAACAGCCGGGTGCCTGCCAGCCGATCGTGCAGGAACTGGCCATCGGGGTCGAACCAGCTCCAGATGAAGATGCTGAAAGGGGCAAACACAATAAGCAGGTCGGTTGAGGTATAGCCTGTGAGCAGGGAAGCGCCTTTCACCAGCAGGGCGGACAGCAGAGGCAGCGGCCACAGCAGCAGGTAGCGCGCCAGCATTTTGCCGGTGGAAGGACGCCCGCCGTTGCGGTCAGCCAGCCGGATATTCCAGGTCTTCATGGGCAGGGTCTGGCCGCCGCGCCAGCACAGCAGAAAATACAGGCCAATGGCCAGAAACAGAATGAGCTGGCGCAGGTTGCGGTACATCAGGGCGTTGCGGCTTTCGGTCAGCACATCAAACAGATAGCCGACGGCAAAGACAATGCCGAACAGCAGAACGCCTTCGTACATCATGGCGGCGAAACGACGCAGGCGGCTGGGCGTGGCGGGGCTGGGAGCGGTAGGCATTTCAGTTTCTGTAGCTTTTTTCCACCATCTCGAAGGAGAACAGGCGGCAGTCCAGCGCGCCGTTGTAGACGGGGTGGCGCCGCCTGGGCTTGAGCCGCATGAGGGAGGGCAGTTCGAGATTGCTGGTGATGATGTTGACATTCCAGCCGGCGTAGTGGCGTTTCAGGTTTTCCGCCCATTGCGGCCAGAAGGAGGCGTCTTCCTCCATGCGTTCGCCATAAGGCGGATTGGTGATGATCCAGCCCGGTTCGCAATCGGGCTTCACCTTGCGCGCATCGCCCACGACGAACCGGATGGTGTCGGGCGACAGCATGGCGCGTTCGCGGTTGCCTTCGGCGGCGGCAATCACGCGCGGGTCGATGTCGTAGCCCAGCAGGGGGGCATCCAGCCGCGTGGCAATGCGGCTGCGCGCGTCTTGTTTGATATCGCGCCAGTGACGGGCATCGTGGTCGCGCAGCCTTTCAAAGCCAAAGGGGCGCCAGATGCCGGCAGGAATGCCCAGCGCGATCCAGGCAGCTTCGATCAGCAAGGTGCCGCTCCCGCAGAAAGGGTCCAGCAGTGCGGCGGACGGGTCCCAGTCGGACAGGGCCAGCAGCCCGGCGGCCAGGTTTTCGCGCAAAGGGGCTTCGCCCTTCTGCAAGCGCCAGCCGCGCTTGAACAGGGATTCGCCCGAAGTATCGAGATACAGCGTGGCGGTGTGTTCGTCCAGAAACAGGTGAACCCGGGCGTCGGGCCTGACGGTGTCAATGCTGGGGCGCTCGCCTTCGAGGTCGCGCAGGCGGTCGCAGATGCCGTCTTTGGCGCGCAGATTGCAGTATTGCAGGCTTTTCATGGGGCTGCGCACGGCCGAGGTATCGACCCGTAGGGTCTGCTCGGCTCCGAACCAGCGTTCCCATTCGGTATTGCGCGCCAGCTCCAGGATGTCGTCTTCGGTTTGTACGGGGGCGTGCGCCAGGCGCACCAGAATGCGGGTGGCCAGGCGGGAATACAGATTGGCCTTGAGCACGCCTGTCCAGTCAGCCTCGAAATGGCAGCCGGCGCGGCCTTTGCGCAGGCCCTGGTAACCCAGAGCATCAAGTTCGGCATGCAGGACGTCTTCCAGCCCCAGTGGGCACGGTGCAAAAACCTGGAAGATTTCCTTGTTGCGCGGTGCGGCCATGCGTTGTGGCGCGGGTTCGCGAGCCGGGGAGCGGGAGGACGGGCGCAAAGCATCGCGGGCAGGCTGCTGGCGCCTGGCGGCGCGAAAGTCTGTCTGGCGACCTGCGCGGCCCTGTTCAGCCCGTTCAGACGTTGGGGGTTGCGCATGTCTGGCGGCTGCAGAGCGGGGCGCCCTGGCTGGCGCCGCAGTGGGGGCTTCAGCCTCTTGTTCGCGGCGCTGCTGCGCGACCTGGCGCGCCCGGGCGCCGCTGCGCAGGCGCGGTTCCTGCTCTTCCGGCCGACTGCGGGTATCAGCAGCCGGGGCTTTCTTTTTGAGAGTCAGCGTTTTACGGGGCTTGGAGTCGGTCATGGCGTTATTCAGAAAGGTTTGACCACAACCAGAATCAGCACGATGGCCAGCAGCAGAACAGGCGCTTCGTTGAACCAGCGGTAGTAGCGGTGCCCGCGCGTATTGGCGCGGCGCTCGAAAGTGAGCAGAACACGCCGGCAGACCAGATGGTAGATGACAAGCAGCACGACAAACAGCAGCTTGGCATGCATCCAGCCGGAAGTCAGGCCGATGCCATAGCCCAGCATCAGCCAGAAGCCGAACACCAGCGCCAGCACGGCCAGAGGCGTCATGAAGCGGTACAGCCTGCGGGCCATGCCAAGCAGGCAGTCGTAGGCGCCGGTATCTTGAGTTTGTGCCAGGTTCACATAAATGCGGGGCAGGTAGAACAGGCCCGCGAACCAGGAAATAACAAACAGCAGATGAAAGGTTTTCACCCAGAGCATGGTGTGTGTCCTCAGCCGCGCAGCTGGCCTTCCCCGGTCAGCACCCACTTCATGGTGGTCAGCCCTTCAAGGCCGACGGGGCCGCGGGCGTGCAGACGATTGGTGGAAATACCGATTTCCGCACCAAGACCGTATTCAAAGCCATCGGCAAAGCAGGTGGGCAGGTTGACATAGACCGAGCTGGAATCGACTTCGCGCTGGAAGCGGGTGGCCGCACCGAGATCTTCGGTGATGATGGACTCGGTGTGTTCCGAGCTGTAGCGCTCGATGTGTTCCATGGCCTGGTCGATGTCATCGACAATGCGCACGGCCAGAATCGGTTCCAGGTATTCGGTTTCCCAGTCTTCTTCGGTGGCGGGCAGAGCGGTGGGCAGAATATCGCGGGTGCGTTCGCAGCCGCGCAGTTCCACGCCTTTGCCTGCCAGGGTGGCGGCAATGGGCGGCAGCAGGGTGGTGGCCACATCGGCATGCACCAGCAGGGTTTCCATGGTGCCGCAGATGCCGTAACGGTAAGTCTTGGCATTCACGATGACATCGTGCGCCTTGGCCGGGTCGGCGGATTTATCCAGATAGATGTGGCAGTTGCCGTCCAGATGCTTGATGAGAGGCACCTTGGCCTCGCGCGACAGGCGTTCAATCAGGCCCTTGCCGCCGCGCGGCACAATGACGTCGATGTAGTCGGTCATGGTGATCATTTCGCCTACGGCTGCGCGGTCGGTGGTATCGACCACCTGCACCGCATGGGCGGGCAGGCCAGCGCGTGACAGTCCTTCCTGGATGATGGCGCCCAGCGCCTGGTTTGAATGGAAGGCTTCGCTGCCGCCACGCAAAATGGTGGCATTGCCCGATTTCAGGCACAGGGCGGCGGCGTCGATGGTGACGTTGGGGCGCGATTCATAAATGATGCCAATCACGCCCAGAGGTACGCGCATCTGCGCCACCCGCATGCCGTTGGGGCGGGTGGTGGTGGGCCCCAGCCCGCCAACCGGGTCGGGCATGGCGGCGATCTGGCGCAGCCCTTCGGCCATGCCGTTCAGGGTTTTGTCGGTGAGCGCCAGGCGTTCCACCATGGCTTCCGCCAGGCCGTTCTTGCGGGCGGCTTCCAGATCGAGCGCATTCTGGCGCTTGAGTTCCTCGCCGCGTTCCGCAATCAGCCCGGCCATGGCCAGCAAAGCTTCGGACTTGGCGTGGCCCGACGCCTTGCGTATCTGGCGCGCCGCGGCACGGGCGCGTTGCCCGAATGCCTGCATGGCCGCTTGCGTGCCGGTGGAGGTATCGAGTTTCGTCATGTCTTTCTTTCCACGGTAATTCGTAATAACAGCCGGGCGAGCTCTTCCCAGGGGTCGTCCAGCAGACCAGGCACTTTCAGGCCCTTGATCAGGCGGTCGATATCATGGGTGTGCTGCACTGCCGCGCGCCAGGCGCGCGGGGGAACCCGGCCCAGGGTGCGCCGCAGCCCTTGTTCGCGTGGGCCGAACACGCGATTGCGGCGCATTTCGCCAGCGACATCGCCGCCGCTGGCCTGCGCGGCGGCCAGCCGCGACAGTAGGCGGATTTCGTCGCCTGCCGCCCAGAGTATCAGTGGCAGGGCCGCGCCTTCGCCGCGCAGGCCGTGCAGAATGGTCAGAGCCCGTTTCGACTGGCCCGCCAGCATGGCGTCGCGCAGATCAAAGACATCATAACGCGCGACATCCAGCACCGCGCGGCGCACATCGTCGCCCGTTATTTTGCCGGGCGGGTGAAGCAGGCCGAGTTTCTGGATTTCCTGAAACGCGGCCAGCAGGTTGCCTTCTACTTTATCGGCCATCCAGGCCAGGGTGTCGGCGTCCAGCTCCTGGCCCTGCCGGGCCATGCGCTGGCCGATCCAGCGCGGCAGCGTATTGCGATCAATGCTGGGAACTTCGACCAGAGTGCCGGTACTGAGCAGCGCGCTGGCCCATTTGGCGGAGCGGGTGGCCCGGTCCAGGCGTGGCAGGCTCACGGCCACCAGCGTGTCGGGCAGGTCTCCGCGCTGCACCTTGCCCGCCAGAGCTTCCAGGGTTTCGCCGCCCGTGCGGCCTGGCTTGCCGGAAGGCAGCGCCAGATCAAGCAGTTTGCGATCGCCAAACAGCGAGACATTCTGCGTGGCGCCCATGACGGCAGACCAGTCGCTGCGGGCATCGAGTATCAGCCGGGTGCGCTCCGTATAGCCTTGGGCGAGCGCTGCGGTGCGCAGGGCATCCAGAGCTTCAATCACCAGCAGGCTTTCATCGCCGCTGATGATGTAGAGCGGCGCGAGCGGGGCAGAAGGCTGTTGCAGTTGCTGCAGCAGGCCCTCATGGTCGAGGCGGCGTCCCATGGGAAGTATCCTGTCCCGTGCTTAGAAGAGCGGGCCGCTGGGGTTGATTTCCGGTTCGCCCCAAAGGGTAGCGCCTGTGGCATCCGGGTCGGTGGACACCGGGCTGAGGTCGGCAGGCGTCGCTTCGACCGGCTGCTGCTCGGCATTGGCGTAGGCTTCGGCGATATCGGGCGCACTCAGCAGGCGCACGACGCGATCAACCATGGATTGCTGCATCTGCTGGAACACCGTGGTGATCTCGCTTTGCTTGGCCTGCACCACGCTGTCGTCGTAGGGCATTTCCCGCGTCATGCGCAAGGTGGTGGGCGGCAGAATGAGCTGGCCCCTGGCATCGACCAGCTGGAAGGAGAAATGCAGGTTAAGTTCGTATTCTTCGACCCGGCCATCGGCATCAATGGAAAGTTCGCGCAGATTCTGCTGGTTGGACAGCTGAACCAGGCGGACTTCGGCCCCGGCAGGGTCGGAAACAATGCGCGTATTGGGCGAGGCCGCTGTAATGGCGCGGCGTATGGCTGCGCCAAAAGCGGAGTTCTCGGCAATATTGGTGTAGAGCGTATTGAAGGGCAGTGGCGTTACCCCTTTCAGCCTGAAACCGCAGGCCGTGAGCATGATGCAGGCGGCCAGCATGGCAAACAGGGCCAGGCGGCGCGCGTTGCAGCTGGGTTTCAGGCGAAGAAAGAGGGTATGAGTCATGATGTGTTATCCGACAACGTTGACCAGTTTACCCGGCACCACAATGACGCGCTTGGCCGGGCGGCCTTCCAGGAAACGGGCGACGGCCTCGTGAGCCAGTGCGGCCTGTTCGATATCGGCTTTCTCCGAGCCGTTCGGTACGGTCAGGGCGCCGCGCAGCTTGCCGTTCACTTGCAGAACCAGTTCGATTTCATCTGCGATCAGGGCGGCTTCATCCACCACCGGCCAGGCCGCGTCGAGCAGGTCGCCCAGGTGTTGTGCATAGCCCAGGTCGCGCCACAGCTGCCAGGTGATGTGGGGCACGACCGGGTACAGCACGCGCAGCAGAATGCCGGTGACATCGGCCAGCGCGCGCGCCGCGATAGCGGTGTCGGGCAGTTTGGCGGCTTCCAGCACATTCAGCATCTTCATGCAGGTGGATACGACTGTGTTGTAGTGGATGCGCTGATAATCGTAGTCGGCCTGTTTGAGCAGGCTGTGGATTTCGCGGCGCAGGTCGCGCGAGGCTTCGTCTATGTCTTCCCAGCCTTGTTCCGGCTGTGCCATGCCCTGGCGGATGGTTTCCGCGCGCGACTGGCCGAAGGCCCACAGGCGCCGCAGATAGCGGTGCGCGCCATCCACGCCGGAATCCGACCACTCCAGGGTCTGTTCGGGCGGGCTGGCGAACATGATGAACAGCCGTGCGGTGTCGGCGCCCATGGTGTCGATCAGCGACTGCGGGTCCACACCGTTGTTCTTGGACTTCGACATGGTGCCGATGCCGCCGTACTGGATTTCCGAGCCATCGGATTTCAGGCGCGCGCCGATGATGGCGCCTTTGGCGTCGTACACGTTGTCAACGTCTTCGGGCCAGAAATATTCCACGCCGCCCCGAGGGGTTTTGCGGGAATAGATGTGGTTGAGCACCATGCCCTGGCACAGCAGGCGGGTGAAGGGCTCGTCGAAATTCAGCAGGCCCAGGTCGCGCATGGCGCGGGTCCAGAAGCGGGCGTACAGCAAGTGCATGACCGCGTGTTCGATGCCGCCGATGTACTGGTCCATGGGCATCCAGTAATCGTTGCGGGAGTCCACCATGGCCTTGTCGTTGCCGGCCGAGGTGTAGCGCATGAAATACCAGGA
>JAAZDZ010000078.1 GCA_012512545.1 Alcaligenaceae bacterium
CCGGCGGTGCCCAAGCCATGCCTGTCCAATGAGAAAACTGTTTTTAGCCATCATCGCCGTTGTCGTCGTCGCAGGAGTGGTTGTGTGGCAGTTGCCCAGCGACGCCCAGACCGCCCCCGAAGTCCAGTTCACCACGCTGGATGGCGAACAATTCACCACCCAAGACCTGCGTGGCAAAGTCGTGCTGGTGAAGTTCTGGGCCACCAGCTGCACCACCTGCATCGCCCAGATGCCCGGCAACATCGAAAACTACAACAACCTGAAAGATCGCGGCTACGACACCATTGCCGTCGCCATGCAGTACGATCCGCCCAATTATGTGAAGAACTTCGCCGAATCACGCGAACTGCCCTTCAAAGTCGTCATTGACTCCACAGGCGACATCGCCCGCGAATTCGGCGATGTCCGCCTGACGCCCACCGCTTTCCTGATCGACAAGCAGGGCAACATCATCCGACGCTACCTTGGCAACTACGACAAGGAAGCCTTTCTGGCTACTGTTAACAAGGCTTTGGGCTGATTCCCACCTACGACATGACTGACACCGAGAAAAACCATTCCGCCACCGTCAAGGCCGACGTCCTCTCTGAAGCCCTGCCGTACATCCGCCGCTTCCATGGCAAAACCATCGTCATCAAGTACGGCGGCAACGCCATGACGGAAGAACACCTGCAGCGCAGCTTTGCGCACGATGTCGTGCTGCTCAAGCTGGTCGGCATCAACCCCGTCGTCGTGCACGGCGGCGGCCCGCAGATCAACGCGGCCCTGAAGCGCATCGGCAAGGAAGGCACTTTCATCCAGGGCATGCGCGTCACCGATGCCGAAACCATGGAAGTCGTTGAATGGGTGCTGGGCGGCCAGGTTCAGCAGGACATCGTCATGATGATCAACGCCGCAGGTGGCAAGGCGGTTGGCCTGACCGGCAAGGACGGCTGCCTGATCCAGGCGCGCAAAAAGCTGATGGACAACCCGGATCAACCCGGCGAAACCCTCGACATCGGCTTTGTGGGCGACATCACCCGGGTGGAGCCTGCCGTCGTCAAGGCTCTGCAGGACGACCAGTTCATCCCGGTGATTTCTTCTATTGGTTACAACGAAAGCGATGGCCAGGCCTACAACATCAACGCCGACGTCGTCGCCGGCAAGATGGCCGAAGTGCTGGGTGCAGAAAAACTCGTCATGCTGACCAACACACCTGGCGTGCTCGACAAACAAGGTGAGCTGCTGCGCAAACTTTCTGCCAGCACCATCGACGCGCTATTCGCAGACGGCACGATTTCCGGCGGCATGCTGCCAAAAATCGCCTCGGCACTTGATGCCGCCCGCACAGGCGTCAATTCCGTTCACATCGTAGATGGCCGAGTTCCGCATTGCCTGTTGCTGGAAATCCTGACCGACCAGGGCGTCGGCACCATGATCACTTCGCATTAATTCAGGTGCTCATTCCCGCCCCGGTATGGCCACGCCGGGGCGCCAGTCGCGCAAGCGCCTACCGCTGCACAATAGGCGCTGCCGTAAACCCGGGCGGCAGCCCTGCTTCCTCTCAAATGCCCCCATTACGCAAACCCACCGCCTTGCACTACCCTCGCCGCCCTGGCGCGGACGACACGGTATGGCTGTTTGACCTCGACAATACGCTGCACGATTGCTCACGCCATATCTTCCAGCGTATCGACAGCAAAATGTCCGACCTCATCATGGAATGGCTGGATCTTGACCGTAACGAGGCCGACGCATTGCGTCTGGACTACTGGAAGCGCTACGGCGCCACCGCAGCGGGCCTGGA
>JAAZDZ010000079.1 GCA_012512545.1 Alcaligenaceae bacterium
GCCTTGAACGCCGTCGCTGCCTCCAGCAACTGGGCGCTGCGGGTCTGCTGGCTCTGGGCCATTGGGGCAACCTCGCTACAGCTTCGAATATCCAGCGCAACGCTGTCTCTTTCAATATTTCTCAGGAACCAGTCAGCCTGGACCCCACCACGAATGCAGCCTCCGCTGCGGGCCAGGTGACGCTCTACAATATTTTGGAAAGCCTCGTCAAAATTGACGAGAGCGGCGCGCTCCACCCCTTGCTGGCCACTGCCTGGAACAACCAGGACAACAACCCGCAGCACTATCTGTTCGAACTGCGCCAGGGCGTGTACTTTCACGACGGCGCGCCGTTTGACGCCAGCTGCGTGATCTTCAGTTTTGAACGCGCCAGGGCTGCCGGCACACAAAATAAAGCCCATCGGGTTTTCGAGAACATCGCCCACATGCAGGCCGAAGGCCCATACCGCCTGCGACTCACATTGCGCGACCCTGACCCACACTTTCTGTTCCGCCTGGGCGAGGCCACAGCCGTCATCCTGCACCCCGACACCGCCGGCCAAGCCGCCACACACCCAATAGGCACAGGCCCATATGAGTTTGTTCACTGGCAAAAGGGCAACAGCATCGCCCTACGGAAAGCCGGCACCTACCGCGCCCCGCAAGACATAGCCATTGTCAACGCATCCTTTCACTTTATTCACGACCTGCCGACACAGATCCGCGCACTCGAAACGGGCGAAGTCGATGTGTTCATCAACTTCATCACCCAGGATCTGCACCGCTTTCACAGCAACCCACGCTATCAGATGCTGCTGGGTACCACCAGCGGCAAAGGGCTGCTGGCGCTCAACCACCGCCACCCGCTATTGGGCGATGCGCGCGTGCGTAAGGCTCTGACGCATGCCATCGACAGGCAGGCTTTCATCAGCCAGGTGCTTCAGGGCAAAGGAACGGTCATTGGCTCCCACTTCGCCCCTTCTGACCCTGGTTTTTTGAATCTGGCCAACCTGTATGCCTACAACCCCGAACGCGCCCGCGAACTGCTGCACGAAGCAGGCGTGCGCCAGCCCGTGGAATTGCGCCTGAGCACGTTGCCCGTACCCTACGCACGCGAAGGCGCACCCTTCATTGCCCACTATCTGCAGCAGATCGGCATTCGCGTCAAGATAGAAACCGTATCATGGGCGCACTGGATGCAGCACACGTTCAAGGGCGATTTCGACATGTCCCTGATCACGCACGTCGAGCCGCTGGACCACATGATCTACGCCGACCCGGACTATTACTTCGGCTACGACAGCCCTGCCTTCCGTGACCTGGCCACCCGCCACGCCACCAGTCGCGTCCCCCGCGAACGGCAGTTACTGTACGCCCAGTTGCAGCGCTACCTGACCGACGATGCCGTCAATGTGTGGTTATTTTCCTCACAAATCAGCACGGTGGCGCGCAAGGGGCTGCAAGGGCTGTGGATGAACTACCCCATCTACACGCACGATATTTCCGCCTTGCGTTGGGCATGATTTACGCCATAGCCGCTTCGCTCTAAGCCAGCTCCGCCCGGACAATTTCCGCACCAGCCGCAAGCGCCTGAAGTTTGCCTCTTGCCACCGCACGAGACAGGGGTGCCATGCCGCAGTTAGTGCAGGGATACAGCTTGTCAGCATCCACAAACTGAAGCGCTTTTCGTAGGGTGGCCGCCACTTCTTCAGGCGTTTCAATGCTGTTGGTCGCCACGTCGATGGCACCTACCATCACCTTTTTCCCGCGTATAAGTTCAATTAAATCAATCGGCACATGCGAGTTATGACATTCGAGCGAAATAATGTCGATATTGGACTTCTGCAGTTTCGGGAACGATTCTTCGTACTGACGCCATTCCGACCCAAGCGTCTTTTTCCAGTCAGTGTTGGCCTTGATGCCGTAGCCATAGCAAATATGCACGGCAGTCTCGCATTGCAGCCCTTCAATCGTAAGCATCCGCCGAACACACATTGAATCCTCGGCTCTCGCATAAGAGCATACGTGTCCATTATATTTCTTGGTGGACACGTGAACACTATTGCTAAGAGCTCTTCCGGGCGCCGCCGGCGCCGGACCTTCGATCCCGCTTTCAAAGCTGAACTTGTGGCAGCCTGCCAGTATCCCGGCGTCTCGGTGGCCGCCATTGCGCTGGAGCATGGCCTGAACGCTAATCTGCTTCGTCGTTGGGTGACGGAACACGAGCGCTACGGATATCACGGTGGCGACGCTGTCGCAGCTCCCTCTACTGCCCAGGAACAGCCGACGCCACCTGCTGTATTGCCGACCCCCCCCTCTGTCACAATAGATGTCCGCTCGGTTAATTTGGAAATTTGAGGGGGCGGACGGAGTGAAGCAGTGCCCAGCTACAGCGCAGAATTCAAAGAACAGGTGGTCAGAAAGTTGATGCCGCCGCACAATCAGACGGTGGCCGCTGTGAGCCGTGAAACCGGCATCTCGGAGGCCAGTCTCTATAACTGGAAGAAGCAGTTTCGAGCCAAGGGATTTATTGTGCCCAAGAAGTCGACGCAGGCGGATGAGTGGGATGCCAAAGCCAAACTGACTGCAGTGATTCAGACGGCCGCGATGAACGAGTCCGAACGCTCGGAATACTGCCGTGAACGCGGACTGTATCCCGAGCAGATCGACGCCTGGCGTGAAGCCTTTGAGAGTGCGGATACAGCACCCTCAAACGTCGATATTCCCCGCCTGCAGGGCGTGTTCTTCAATGAACGCCCGGCGAGGTTCCACGTTATCGCCCATCAGTGTGGTGAAGATTTCATCAGCGGAAATGGCGTCTTCGATATGCACGCGCATCAGGCGACGGACGGAGGGGTCCATGGTGGTTTCCCAGAGCTGGTCGGGGTTCATTTCGCCCAGGCCCTTGTAGCGCTGCTTGCTGACGCCGCGCTCGGCTTCGGAAAGCAGCCAGTGCATGGCATCGCGGAAGTCGTCCACGAGCTTTTCCTTGCGGCGCTCGCCTTCGCCGCGCATGACTTTGGCGCCTTCGCCCATCAGGCCGCTGAAGGTAGCGCCCGCCTTGGCCAGCACGCTGTAATCGGCGCCGCGCACGAAGGCGCGGTCGAAGACGCTGACCTTGATGTTGCCATGGTGCAGTCGCTGCACCACCAGACGCCAGGCGTCGCCGGTTTCGTTGGCTTCCACCACCACTTTCACGGCGGCGGGGTCGGCAGGGTCGCGCAATACGTCTTCCAGCGATCTGGCGGAGGCTTCGGCGGTTTCTGCGGAATCAAGGTTGAAAGTGACGCCTTCAGCAATGGCCGAAAGCGAGTCTTCATCAAGGTAACGCGACAGGCGGGCGATGATGTTGTCCGCCAGCACGTATTGGCGGGCCAGGTCGGCCAGCGTTTCGCCTTCCAGAGGCGCAGCGCCTTCGCTCGGGACAACAGCCGCGTCCTTGAGGGCCAGCTGCAGCATGAACTGCGCCTCTTCGGCGTCGTCCTTCAGATAGCGTTCTTCGCGGCCCACCTTGACCTTGTACAGCGGCGGCTGGGCAATGTAGACATAGCCGCGCTCGATGAGTTCAGGCATCTGGCGATAGAACAGGGTCAGCAGCAGGGTGCGGATGTGCGCGCCATCGACGTCCGCGTCAGTCATGATGATGATGCGGTGGTA
>JAAZDZ010000080.1 GCA_012512545.1 Alcaligenaceae bacterium
GGCGCCCTGGCCAAGGTGCTTGACCCCTTCCCCATTGTGCCGCTTTACACCGAGCTTTCGCCTGCGTCCGCCATGACCAACTGGCTGATCAGCGACGAGCCGCCCAGTAATTTCACCGTGGATCAGGACACCGAACTGCGTTCCACCAACGAAACGCGCGCCGCTGTGCGCTATGTACGTCAGGCCATCGAGCTGGACGACGTTCGCAAGCATGTAGAAGCCGGCAAGCAATGCACGCGCCTGGCCCTGACCTGGGCCGATCGCGTTTCCTTTGTGCTGTCCGACGGCCTGGATCTCAAGCGCATCGCGCCGCTGGATGTGCTGCAGGAAGGCCGCATGCCCGCCAACGACGAAGCTGAGCAGTTCGACTCGGATTTCACGCTGATGAGCGGCGAGCTGTCAAAGCTGTTGGAAGAACTTGTCGAAGCCCTGGGCGGGGAAAAGCAGGCGTAGACGCCACACGGCCGCCACGATGCACAGGGCGGCCGCTTCACGACTGAACCGAGCCACCGGGTAAGCGCCGCCGGGCAGAACCGGCGCCACCGGCCCACGCCCGGCGGAATATCAGTCCATGCCGTGGAAAATGCTGTCGTCGGGGCCGATATGCGAAGGCGGGCTCCAGGTGACATCGCGCAGCGAATGCGGCACCAGGGATTCCACACCCAGCAACACCGCGAAAATGGCCATGCGTACCGGAATGCCATTGTCGGTCTGGCGGAAAATAGCCAGACGCGAGTCGTGGTTGAGATCCGTGCTGAGGTCGTTGGCGCCTTCACGGCTGTCGCGCGGTAGCGGATGCATGACAATGACATCCGGCCCGCAGCATTTATCGACAATCGCCTTGTTCACCTGAAAGGTTGCGTCGTAGCCTTCCAGCTGCTCTTCATTGAAACGCTCTTTCTGGACGCGGGTGGCGTAGATGACATCGGCCCCGCGCAAGCCTTCTTCCAATGAATGCGTCTGCTGGATCACATGGCCGTTGCGCCCGGCCTGCTCCAGAATATATTCAGGCATTTCCAGCCCCTTGGGGGAAATCAGGGTGAATTTTAGATCGCGATACAGCGCCAGCAGCTTGATGAGCGAATGCACGGTGCGGCCGTATTTGAGGTCGCCCGCCAAGGCGATATGCGAACCATCCAGCAGTTTGCCCAGACGCGAGAATTCAGTCAGGATGGTGTAGAGATCCAGCAGCGCCTGGCTGGGGTGTTCACCCGGGCCATCGCCGCCATTCACCACCGGTATGTTGGTGGCGCGGGCAAATTCCGCCACAGAGCCTTTTTCGGGGTGACGGACCACCATGGCGTCCACATAGCCGCTCATCACGCGGCTGGTGTCGTAAATGGATTCGCCTTTGGCCATGGACGAAAACGTAAAGCCGGTTGTATCGCAGACCGAACCGCCCAGGCGGCAGAACGCCGCTCCAAAGCTGACCCGCGTGCGGGTACTGGCCTCGAAGAACAGGTTGCCCAGCACCGCCCCTTCCAGAACGCGCGAAATCTTCTGGCGCCGGGCAATGGGCTGCATCATGTCGGCAATGCGGAAAAGCTCTTCAACGGCTTCACGGCTGGTGAACTGATCGACCGACAGCAACTGATGACGCCCTTCAAAGGCAATGCGGTCGCGCAAGGGGCCGCCCTGCCCGCTTTGCGCATACTTTTGCAGCAAGGCTTCGTTCTGGACGATTTCGCTCACAAAGCGCTGGACGACTTCCGGCATGGGCCGGAATTCCTGGGAAGTTTCCGGCAGCAGCCAGGTATCCAGTGCGCGACGCTTGACGCCTATGCGGCCCGCAAAAACATCGCGGGTCAGGTTGAGACGCCGCATGGCATCACGAAGAAACACCTGTTGAGGGATGGACATGTGCAGCCCCTGATATATACGCAAAGCGTACATTTTAATTTTTTATACGGGGCTTGGATAGTGAAACATCAGGGTTTGTCCCGATACAACAACGCCGCAGCGGTTTTTCCCCGTTGCGGCGTTCTGACTGCAGCGCACCAGCGACTTACTGGGGCATGGCTTCACTGCCTGGAGGCGGCAGCGGCGCCCCGCTTTCATCCACGCCAGCAATGGCCCGTGCGGCGGCTGTCGCATTGCTTTCCGTGCCCACCGGGAAAATCAGCTGATCGCTGCTGACCTGATCGGCATACGAAGGCGCGGCCATCAGGGTGCGGCCAATCACCAGAGCCAGACGCTTATTGGGATTACGGGCTGTGGCGTCCTGCACGCGGACCCGGGCTTCATCACTGAGGATAAGCGCCAGCAGACCCTGAGCCTGCTGATCGGCGCCAGCCTGCACACCGGTAAGATCGGCGCGGGTGACAACGGGCTCAGGGCTGAGGTACAGCTTGGCATCCCCGCCGACCGACACTTCCAGCCATCCGTCCTGCTGAACCATGTCCGCCACAAACACCGCGACCGGCGCGCCCTGCTCTGCTGCAGGCTGAGTGACTTGCGGGTCGGTCGGAGAGGATGGCGTGACCGGCGCTGCAACGGCGGTGTCGGCGGGCTGCGTAGCGGCCTGCTGCTGTTGTTCAGGCGCGGTCTGGCAAGCTGCCAGCGTAAGGAGCGCCAGCGCCAGCGCGCTGCGGGTCAGGATACGGGTGACTTTCATCGGCTTCCCTTCTATATATGAAACAATTCCCGGAAGTGTAGCAGCGCCTGAAAAGCCATGTGCAGGAGTCACGCCAAAACGGGCGCTTCTTCACAGAAAATAACGCTGCTGCTCAACCGCCACCACTCAGCCGGGGCAGACCGCGCACCTGGATGGTGACTTCATCCAGCACCACGCCTTCAGCCGTGCTCAGCACAATGCGGTGCCGGCCGACGCTCAACGGCCAGCGCGACGCCTGGCCATCGGCCACATGGCGGCCTTCGATATGCCAGCGCAGCAATTCAGGTGCCACCCCACCCGCATCCGCCCTGAGCACAAGCTGCTGGTGTGCGGCAGGCATATCGGGATCGAAGGCGATGACTGTGCCCTTTGACGGGCTGAGAATGCGGGAACGGGGTGCAGACCGCGTGAAGGCCGGTTCAATTCTGCTGACGGCTGTGCCCGGCAGAAAGTACTCCATGCGTGACGCCTCCAGATTCTGTTCAAAGACCACCTGCCGCCGCTCCACATCGGGCGGTGGCAGCGGCTGCGCACTGGCCCGGTGCTCGTGCAGGGCCGACATCACCTCGTGCCAGATGGGCCCCGCCCCGGACACCCCGGAAACATCGCGCATGCTCAAACCCTGGCTATTACCCACCCACACCCCCACCGTGTAATCGCTGGACCAGCCCAATGCCCAGTTATCCCGCATATCCTTGCTGGTGCCGGTTTTCACCGCCGACCAGAAGCGGGTGGCCAGCGCGCTTTCCAGCCCGAAGGTGCGCGCCCGCGCGCGCCGGTCCGACAGCATATCGCCCACAATCCAGCTGGCTTGCGGGCTGAAGCGTTGCGCGGGCGGCCCGCCAGCAGGCGATTCCCCCTGCAGAATGACAGGGAGCCGCCAGCGCCCCTGATCCGCCAGTGTCCGGTAGGCATTGGTCAGGCTTAAAAGATCCACATCGGCACTGCCCAGGCTGAGGCTGTAACCGTAATATTCGCCGTCGTGCAGCAGCGGCAGACCCAGGCTTCGCAGGCGCTGGGCAAAGCGCTCGGGGCCAACCAGCATCAGCACACGCACGGCAGGGATATTGAGCGACGATGCCAGGGCGCTGCGCACGCTCACCCACCCGGCATGGCTGCGGTCATAATTCTGCGGAATGTACAGCCCGCCCGCCGTTGCCACATCCAGCGGCGCATCTTCCAGCAGCGAAGCCGCCGTAAGGTAGCGGAATTCCAGTGCCTGCGCGTAGAGAAAAGGCTTCAGGGTGGAACCTGCCTGACGCCGCGCGCGGGCATGGTCCACCTGATCTGCCGCCGAAACATGGCCCGACGAGCCCACATAGGCCAGGATTTCGGCCGTTTCATTGCTCAGCACCACCACGGCGGCGTCCGTCAGCTGCGCATGGCCCATGCCCGCCAGATGGCGCTGCACGCTTTCCAGCACCAGCCGCTGCAGGCGCGCATCCAAGGTGGTGCGTACCGCACCTGCCGTGCCTGCCTGGCTGGCCCGGGCCACTGCCAACCGGGAGAAATGGGGCGCCAGCGCAGGGACATCAGCCGCCGGGCGGGCCGTCGCCGCCAGCCAGGCCCCCATGTCATCCGGCAGGGTCTGGCAGAACTGCGCGGCACCGCCATCGCGCAGCAAGGCGCAGGCACGCGCCGTCACGCGCCCGGCACCGGCATTCGGCCCCCGCAACAAAGCGGCTGCCACGGCCGATTCGCGCTGATCAAGGCCATGCGGATGTTTGCCGAACATCACTCTGGAAACCGCATCAATCCCGCGCAATTCCCCCCTGAACGCCGCCAGATTCAAATAAGCTTCCAGAATCTGCGCCTTGCTCCAGCCCGATTCAAGCAAACGGGCGCTGCGCATCTGAGCCAGCTTCTGTTCCAGGCCGCGACCGCCTGCGGGCCGCAGCAGTTCAGGCGCCAGCATCCCGACCAGTTGCATGCTGAGTGTCGAGGCACCGCGCGAACCGCTGCCCCAGGCCCAGTTCCAGCCTGCCGCCATCAGCGCCGGCCAGTCCACGCCACCATGTTCGTAAAAATGCCGGTCTTCCGACAGCAGCACGGCCCGCTGCATGGCGGGCGAGATATCGCCCAATGGCACCCAGGCGCCGCGCCGTTCGGCGTAATCCTGTCTGACTGCGCCCACCATGGCCCCATGCCGGTCGAACACCCATTGGTCTGAAGGCTGGTGCCCCGCCCTGACCTGCTCGAAAGACGGAAAGAATAAGGGCGCCGCCGCCCGGGCAGGCTCTGACACAAACGGCAGCCAGGCCATCAGAACAACCATCAGACACAGCAGCCCGTTGCGGGCAAAAAAATGCCGGAGCGCCTCTGCGCGAACACCCTGGCGCCACCCCACCTGCCTGGGGAAGCGCTGAACCCGCAATGCTTCTTTAGCGCCCGGCAGCAGCATCAAAAGCCCCCAGCTCTACACTCATGCCATCGGGGTTCGGAAAACTGCCGTAGAGATCGGGCCGATACAAGGCTTGCACCCGCGTAGGAGGCAGACCGAAACGGCCTGCGGCATTCAGCCGGACGGTGTAAACCACCCTCACCCGCCCGGCTGGCAGGTAATCGAAGTAAGCGCGATACGACGTGGCGGCACGCTCTACATAGGCTGGCGGGTAGACCCCGGCGTCCGATTCTGGCAGCACAGCGCGGGCATCGCGCCCCAGGCCCGAACCCAGAATGGTGGCGCCCGCCGGAATCGGGTCGTCCAGCACCACCCAGGTTGCTGTGTCGCGGGCGTGAATATCGACTTCCACCCGATAGATATCGCCACGCGACCATGTGCCGGCCTGCTGACGCCGCAGGGGCACCACCCGCCGCTCAAGGCGATAGCCCGCTTCCTGCGGCTCTGCCGCCGCGATACGCGCCTGCGCCCTCAACCCGGCCCACGCCCTGCCCGGGCCGTCGTAACTGAGCTGCAGGGCGGCGGCATCGTCGTGTGGCCATTGCACACGTTCGGAGGCGGTTTCGCCCGGTGGCGGCAAAGCCAGCTGCGCCCCGGCTGCGGCCAGCGATACCTGCAAGACGCCACTGGCCGTTTCGGACTCAAAAGACTCGGAAAAACGAGCCAAAGCCAGCCCGCCCAGCAGATTTTCCGTTGTAATGGCCCAGCGGCCCTGCTGCTGCAGCGCCAGCAAGCCTTGCGCCATACGCGGCATATCGTTCTGCCATTCAGGTTCTTGCGCCACGGCCAGCATCAGACGCGCCAGACTGGTGGTGCGGGTCGCCATCAGGCCCTGGGAAGCATTCAGAGGCACATCGCTGAACACCATGGCATCGCCCGAAACCGTCATGCGCGACACCAGCAGATGGCGCGCTTCAGAGAGGTCTTTCTGCCAGTCCTGCCGCTGCGGCAAGCGGGTGAGCACGGACAGCCAATCCACCACGGTCGGAGTCGGCCATTGCTGCGGCGCCTGGGACAGACTGCCCAGCATGGCCGCATTGACCCGCCCATGCCGGGCCAGCGCATCCATGGCCATCAGGCGACGGGAATCCAGGCTGGCGCCCGCCGCTGCGCGTGTTTGACGCTTGAGCCGCCCTTCGGCTACGGCCTGCAAGCCGTCCAGCATGCGCTGCAAGGCTTGAGGCGGCAATGGCAAGTTCAGCCCCAGGCTGCGGGCATCGTCGCTGACGGACACCAGATAAGCCGTGAGTACTTCGCTGCCCGGCCCCGTGCCGGGGAAATAGCGCAACAGGCCATCGTCATCCATATGAGTGGCCAGGCGATCGGCCACCTTGCGCCAGCGCTCGCCGTCACTCAAGGCAATGGCCTGCGAAGCGCTTTGCTCCAGGCAGGTATAGGGGTAGGCCCGCCACCAGTCCCGCACGCCTTCAAGGCTGCCTGCCAGCGAGGCGGCGGCATCAACCACAACGCCGCCGAACGCCGCGCCATCCGGGCCGCGTTGCGCAAGCGCGGGAACGGCAAGCGGCACTTGGGCGGTTTCACCTGTCAGCAGACTCAATAACGTGGCCTGCGCCGTCGTCGTCGGCAAACGAGGCTCGACTCGCTGGCTGACCAGAACATGGTCGGAAACAGAGCCATCGGATGCTTCAAAACGCCATTCCAGCACGGCTTTTTCATCGGGCCAGTTCAGATCGGGCGCCCGGACTTCCCAGGCAATGCTGCCAGACGCACCCGGCGCCAGACGCAGCACGCGTTCCGGCAGGTTTTCCTGCGCACCCTGACCGCCCCGGACCGCACTGACCCTGACTTCGCGCTCCTGCTGCGTGCCATTGCGCAACGTCACTTCCGCCCGATAGTGGTCTGCTTCGCGCACCACAGGCGGCAGGCCCGACACCAGCTGTAAATCCTGGCGTGTAACCACCTGGGCTTCAGCGCCGCCAAAGTAACCCGCCCCATGGTCTGCCAGCGCCACCAGCCGAAAGCGGCTGAGCGAATCATTCATGCGAAAGCGCAGCTCGGCCTGCCCATTGGCATCAAGCTGCACCTCGGGCAGCCAGGCGACCAGGGGGTCGAAAAGCTGACGCGTCGGCAGGCTGCCGCCGCCCCCGCCTGCCGCAACCGCCTTGCGCCCATAGTGACGCCGCCCGACGACTTCCATCTGGCTGGTTGCGGTACGCACTCTCAGACTGCGGCGAGGATGCATGGCTTCGTACAACGCCCAGCTTTCGTTGGGAGCCAGTTCCAGCAAGGCTTCGTCCACCACGGCAAAAACCGCGCTGCCGTGCGCGGCGGGCCTGCCATCCGGCAGCGTGACCGTCAGCCGGGCAGTCGCTTCCTGCCTGACCTGCAACACCTCGCTGTCAGGCTGCAATTCAACCTTCAGGCGATTCGCCCCACCCGCCAGGCGCAATTCCGCCAGCCCCAGGCGGAACGCCGGTTTTGCGAGGTCGATCTGGCTGGTAACCCGCATCTCTTCGGGGTTTTCCCTCCTGGCGCGCAGCCAGGCGGCAGGCTCGCGCCAGCCCCATTCAAAGAAGGATTGCCAGGGGAGTTCGTACAGACGCCCGCGCAGCACCAGCACCGACACAAAGGCGTTCGGCCCCCACTCCGGCAAAACCGGAATTCTGACGACCGGATGCCTGCCTTCCAACCTGACCTGCTGAGACCAGAGCACCCCTTCGCGCTCCACACTCACCAGCGCCAGCGCCTCCCGGAAAGGCATGCGCACCTGGAATTCAGCCTGTTCGCCCACCGCCCATTCGCGCCTGGCGGGAATCAGGTCAATGCGATCATCGTCAGCGCCGCCGAACCAGAGCTCGCCCGCGCCCGACACCCACGCCGTGCTGGCCGCGCGGGAAACCCGGCCCTGTTCGTCCTGCGCGATGGCGACCAGTTCAAATGCGCCGCTGCGGTCAAAGCGCGCCGAACATTCCAACAGACCCTCAGCGCTGGTTCTGCCCGTACAAATCGTGCCCGCATCTTCGAGTTCAGTGTGTGAGTCATAGCGGTAAAAGCCCCCGACCATACGCTTGCGCACGGTATAGGTTTTGCGCTCCACCGCCTGCAGCCGTATTTCCACCCCCGCGCGCGGCCGGGCATCTGTGCCCAGAGCGATCAGGCTGACAGGAATATCCTGACCGGCGCGGTGCCAGCCCTCCGCCTTGATGCCCGCCTGCACCCCGCTGGGCCAGACATCCACCGACTGCGACAAAGTATGAATTTCGCCATTCGGGTCGGCAAAAGCGGCTTCAAACACAAAACGGCCCGGCTGCTCAGTGGCAGGCACGGAATCAATCTCTACCGTCGCCGTGCCATTGGCATCCAGCCTAAAGCGCCGCCCATCCACAAACAGCTGGCGCCCCGCCCCGGCCTCGTCTTCAGACATGGCATCCGCCGCCCCTGCATTCTGGGGCGTGGATGGCGGCATGAAGCTGTAATCGTCATAACCGGCCACATTGACATGGCGCGATTCCGCCACAGCGCTCAGCTCAACCTGCTGCCCTTGCGCCGCGCCGCCAGACAACCAGGACAGCTGCATGTCCACCGCCAACGTATCCGGCGCCACCACCACACCGGGCCGCTCGCCGCCGCGCACCGCCAACTGACCCGTCAGCATGGGCAGCCGGAATTCCTCTACCCGGAAATGCGCGCTGCCGTACCAGCCCCGCTCTTTATCTGTCAGGCGCACGGCATAGGAACCCAGCCGCGCCGATTCGGGCAGCTCGAATTCGCTCAGGGCCATCAGGCCGCCACTGGCCGTTTCCTTCCAGTGCACGGGCAGTTCGTGGCGCTGGGATGAGCCTTCGTGCTCAATAATCAGGCGATCCGGGCGCGCACCTTTGGGGTTCTGCAGCCCATCGCGGGTTTCCTCGCGCAGATAGTGTTTCATCCGCACGCTTTCCCCTGCCCGAAAAAGGCTGCGATCAAACACCGTATGCGCCAGAAGTTCAGGCTCAAAGCCATAGTGCGTGGGCACATTGAAGCGCCAGCTCTCAATACCGCGATCCCATTCCGACATCACAAAGGAATAATCGGCGGCGCCATAAGCCTGGGGATGTTCAGCCGGAATGGCTGCGGAGATAAACAGCCCGTACAAACCGGTAGTGTCGCAGTAGCTAGGCTCCTCCAGCTGCGCCAGATGGTGCCATACGCCTTGCGCATCGCTGCGCCCGCTGGCCAGCAAGCGGCCATTGCAATCCAGCACGGAAATGTCGGCACCCGCCACTGGCCGGGCATCGGCCAGCGTCGTCACCAATACCAGCAGATCATCCATGCCCTGCTTCACATGCAGGGACAAATTCGTCAACAGCACGCCGGTGCGCACGTACATGGGGGAAGCGTCTTCCAGCAGCGATGCTCCGAGCCGCGGAGATTCGATTTCCAGAATATGGAAGCCCGGCTCTTCCAAGGGTATGCCCACCACCTCGAAAGGCCGCTGCCCGTCCTCCGCCTGGCCAGGCAATATCATTTGCTTTGTGCCGGGCGCATCTTTCAACAAGGAGATGGCACGGGAATCTGTCAGCAATTCCCAAGCTTGCTGCGTCTGCCGCGGCGCGCGGCCTGCCCGAATATCCTCCACCTGCTCCGGGCTCCAGCGCCCGCCATCGAGCTGGTTCAAGCGCGCATACCAGCCCAGCACCTGCGCATCGTCCACAC
>JAAZDZ010000081.1 GCA_012512545.1 Alcaligenaceae bacterium
GCACAGCCCAGGCTTCATCCATGGAATGGGCCACGCCGGATTTGGCAGATTCCAGGCCGATGGCATCCATGGCGTTGCGGAATTTCAGGCGGTCTTCGGCCTTTTCAATCGCTTCGGCATTGGCGCCAATCATTTCGACGCCGTACTTTTCAAGCACGCCATGGTGGGCGAGATCCAGCGCGCAGTTCAGCGCGGTCTGCCCGCCCATGGTGGGCAGCACAGCATCGGGCCGCTCGATCTCGATGATGCGCTCAAGCACTTCCCAGGTAATGGGCTCGATGTACGTGACATCGGCGGTGGCCGGGTCGGTCATGATGGTGGCCGGGTTGCTGTTCACCAGAATGGTGCGATAGCCCTCCGCTTTCAGCGCCTTGCAAGCCTGCGCCCCGGAATAGTCGAATTCGCAAGCCTGACCAATGATGATGGGGCCTGCGCCAATGATGAGAATGCTTTGTATGTCTGTACGCTTTGGCATATACGGAATTATTTTTTGGTGAACTCGCGTGCAAGCTGTACGGCGCGCTCGGCGTCGTCGCCCACCAGGATGCAGGCGCCCTGGGCGCCCTTGTCGCGGATAATACGTGTGAGCTTGCGTGTATCGACGCCAGCTATGGCCACCACGCCCTGTTCCCGGAGGTATTCAGGAAGCGAGCGGGTCGCGCGGAAGTTGGAAACTTTGAAGGCACAGTCACGCACCACCAGCCCCGCAACTTGAACACCCTCGGATTGGGCGTCTTCGTCGTTGACGCCGGTGTTGCCGATGTGCGGATAGGTGAATGTGAGAATCTGGCCCTTGAGATTCGGGTCGGTCAGGAGCTCCTGATAACCCGTCATGGCAGTGTTGAAGACGATGTCAGCGACGCAATGACCATCGGCGCCAATGGAGACACCCCTGAAGATGGTACCGTCCGCCAGCGCAAGAATGGCTGAAGGAGTGGAATCACAACCCTCTGGAAATAATGACGGCAGCAAGATAAACCCCGGTTGTAAATGAAAGCCTGCAAACGCGCTTTCTGATAACTGTGTGCAAAACCTTCCTATTATAACTGTAGCCATCCGGTAAGAAATTCGCCGCTTTACCGGCCCGATGCGGCTGTCGCCCATGCGCGCCCCGCAATCCAGTAGACTAACTCGAATACTGATGTCATCGTTGATTCTGGAGCACCCGGCAACATGGAAACCCAACTCGAAACCCTGCGACGCCACACCACTGTGGTCGCCGATACTGGCGACATTGAAGCCATCCGGCAGTATCGCCCTACCGACGCGACCACCAACCCCACCCTCATCCTGAAAGCCGTGCAGAAGGACGAATACCGTTACATACTGGATAAAATCAATACTGACCACCCAAAAGCGGACGTAACGGAAAAAACCAACCGGCTGCTGGTGACCTTCGGCAGGGAAATTCTCGATCTCATCCCCGGCCGCGTCTCCACAGAGGTTGACGCCCGCCTGTCCTTCGATGTCAATGGCAGCATAGATCGTGCTCACGACCTCATTGCACTGTACGAACAGTCCGGCATCCCGCGCGACCGCGTTCTCATCAAGCTGGCTTCCACCTGGGAAGGCATTCAGGCCGCGCGCAAACTGCAATCCGAAGGCATACGCTGCAACATGACGCTGCTGTTCTCGCTGCCTCAGGCCGTGGCCTGCGCCCAGGCCCGGGTGCAGTTGATTTCACCCTTCGTGGGCCGCATTTACGATTGGCACAAGAAAGCAGCCGGCTCCGACTGGGATGAAACCGCCAACGCAGGCGCGCACGACCCCGGCGTGCTCTCGGTGAAACGCATTTACAACTACTACAAGGCCCACGATATTCCCACTGAAATCATGGGCGCCAGTTTTCGCAACATCGGGCAGATCCGCGCCCTGGCCGGTTGCGACCTGCTCACCATCAGCCCCGAACTCCTGAACGAGCTCAGCCAGAGCACCGAGCCGCTGGAAGTCCAGCTCGACCCGGAAGCCGCCCGACGCAACCCGCCTGCGCGCGAAGCCAGCGATGAAGTCGCTTTCCGCATGGGCCTGAACGACGACGCCATGGCAACTGAAAAACTGGCTGAAGGCATACGCAATTTCTGCTCAGATGCCGTCAAGCTCGATGCTCTCCTGACCAGCCAGCCCCCGCTTGGGTAGCCAGGCCGCTCAAGCCCGTTCCTGTTGGGCATAGCCC
>JAAZDZ010000012.1 GCA_012512545.1 Alcaligenaceae bacterium
AAGCAGCGCCACGTGTCATACCTGCCACAGCTGACATGGCCGCCGAAGGCGCTGTCCAGGTGGCAATCAAGGATGCCAATGCTCTGACAGCAGACGATTACAAGGTTACGCCACGCTTTGATGGCAGTGGCAACTCGGATGGCTACGAGATCACCAACCTGACAACCAAGGTTGTGACGGCAGTGCCCGCGGGCGCCGCCCAATGGCCGGCCGATCCTGATACCCTGGATGGCCTGGTGTTTACCTTCGTGACGTCTGATCTGGTAGCGACCGATTCCTGGACTGTCCAGCCTACGCGAAACCTGGCCGCCGCCTTGCAGATCAATATTACCGATCCGTCCAAGATTGCCGCGGCGGCGGTGGGCACTGGTGAATCCAACGGTGATGTGGCCCTGAAGCTGGCCCAGTTGCAGCACGAAAAAAACCTGGGCGGCGGCACCATGAGCGTGACCGAGTCCTTCTCGCAAATTGTGAACCGCATCGGCGTGGCCAGCCAGCAGAACAAAACAGCCTTGCAGGCGCAGCAGAATCTGATCAATCAGACCTATGCCGCCCAGCAGCAGGTTTCAGGGGTGAACCTGAACGAGGAATACATCAATATTGAACAGGCGTTGGAACAGTACCGCGCGGCGTCCCGCATGATCGACGTCGCCAGCACCATGTTCGACACCCTGCTCAATATGCGCTGATCGGCTTAAGACCGCGCTTACCGGAATCATCAACATGCGTATCAGTTCCAACCTTTTCTTCCAGACCGGCCTGAACTCCATCAATGCCCAGCAGTCTGATCTTGTTCACCTGTACAGGCAGGTGGGTAGCGGCAAGCGCATGGTTTCGCCTTCCGACGACCCTCTGGCCGCCGCCCAGGCCATCAACGTCAGCCAGACCCTGGCCATGAGCGAGCGCTATGCCGCCAACCGCCAGGTGGCGTCGCGCAACCTGGGCACGGAAGACAATGTGCTGCGCACCGTCACTTTGCAGCTGCAGGACGTCAAGACCCGGCTGGTCGAAGCGGGCAACGGTACGATGTCCGATGTCGACCGCGCCATGCTGTCGGAAGTCCTGCAGGCCGCGCGGGATTCCCTGCTGAATCTGGCCAACAGCACCGACGGCAACGGCCAGTATCTGTTTTCGGGTTCCAAGGGCAGCTCGCCCGCCTTCAACGATGCCGGGCAGTACATGGGCGACAGCAGCCAGCGGCTGATTCAGGTTGACCAGACCCGCCAGCTGGCGGGCGCCGACCTCGGCATCGACATTTTCAGCCGCGCGGCGCCAGGCACCACAGGCTTTGTCACGATTCCCGATGCGGGCAACGCAGGCACCGGCCAGTTTGGCAAAACGGTTATCAGCAACGCCGCAACGGGTACTGCCATTGGCAAGGCTGTGGAAATCAAGTTCGAAGATGACGGCGCTGGCGGGCTTCAGTACACGGTGCATATTGATGGAGTGGAAGATGCAAGCTCTCCCATTCCCTACACAGACCCCGGCAAACTGCTGGGCGGGGCCTTCGGTGTGGAAGTCGATTTCAGCGGTGTGCCAGGTTACGGCGACACCTTCACCCTGGTTCCCCAGAACGCCAGCTACAGCGTGTCGAAAGACAACACCATGTCGATTGCGAATGTGTCGCAGCTCAATACAGCAACCCCGTTCACCATCCGTTATGACGGTACGAGTTACATTGCTGAAACCACTGATACGCCTCCTGTGGTGCTAGACGTCACTCCCAGCGGCACGCCCCCGGTGTTGAGCGTGGTGGATAACACTGATCCGATGAATCCGCTACCTATTGGCGAGGTCAGGCTTTACGGCACGCCCACCCCTGGTTCCTCCGCCACCATCTCTCCAGGCAGCGGCTCCACCAGCCGCGATGAATTCAACGTGTTTTCCACGCTGGATGACATCATCGCCGCTCTGGCTTCGCCGACCGACGACCCCGTCGGCGCCGCCAGGTTCCAGAATTCCCTGAATTCCGCGCTGCAGCGCATCGACGTCACCTACAACAATATCCAGTCGGTGGCGGCGTCGGTGGGCACGCGCATGGTGGAAGTGGGCGCGCTGGATGAAAGCGGCAGCAGCCGCATCATGGAATACCGCAACCAGCTCTCGCAGCTTGAAGACCTGGATTACTACACGGCCATCACGCAACTGCAACTGCGCACGACGGCACTGGAAGCCGCAGCCATGGCTTTCCAGAAAATCCAGAACACCAGCCTGTTCAATATGAACAGGTAACCCCCTCAAGAACGGGGCGGCTGCTGATGGCCGCCCCCGTCCGCTGCTCCCGCTTTTTCTCCCTCCCTTCCTTCCAATCTCTGCAACTGCCTGGATTTCCGGCCGGTCTGTACGACAACAGGTTTCTTGCCTGCCTCTTCAGGCACCCGTGCCAAGCGGAGCCATTTCGTGCTCTTCTAAGGGTTTATACGTGGTTTGGCACGGTATATGTTCCCGATTGATTCGGTATACTACTATTTACATTTATGCAATTTGCACATGTTTTAGTAAGCGTGTGTGTCTCAGCAGCGTTTGGTTCTTCCTATGAATGATTCAATACCCGCCACGCATATTCGCTGGCCTCGCGCTTTTTTGGTGGGGGCAGCCATCGCATTGGCGGGATGCAGCACAACCGGCAACAAGTTTGATACCACCGGCCTTGGGGCTTTGGTGCCAGGGGAAACCACCTTCGCACAAGCCTCTGAACTGCTGCAGGGCGCACCGGTCAATATCTACCGTCAACTGGATGGCTCAGCCACGGCGCGCTGGGCACACACCTCTACGGTGCTGACCGACGCCATCTACTTCAATCAGGAAGTCTGGCTGGCATTCGACCCTTACGGCAGGTATCTGCACGTTGTCAAAAGCCATAATGTTCCCACCAGCCATTTTGAGAAAGCACCGGAACCGGCTCATGGGGAAGAAGTGCTGGATGTCGTGCCGCTGGGAGAACGCGAACCAGTCACAGTTGTTGCGGCAGCTGCCCCGGCAACTTCGCCTGTACCGGCACCCCTGCCTGCACCGGTTACGACATCAGCACCGCCAGCAACTACGCCTGTGCCTGCTTCCGCCACCCCCTTTCCCGTTCAGCCGCCGGGCACTGAAAGCCCTTCTTTCAAACCCACGGTCAGCTACCGGCTGAACCAATAGGGGTTGTTGTTTTTCGTTAGCCTCATCATCAGAGATCAGTATGTCAGACCACGCCATGCATCCGACCGACCCGGATTTGCTCACACAGCCTGCCAAAGCCCGCAAGAGTAAAAAGGCCAAAGTCAAGAAGCCCAGGCAGAAATTCCGAATGGCCGATATCAAAGTAGGCACTCTGCTGATGGGTGTCCTGGGGCTGTTCATGGTGTTGCTGATCGCTCTTGGGGGGTTGGGCGGCTACTTCCTGTGGCAGAACATGGATACCATCCGCGAGCTGGAAAAGCAGGATCAACGCTCGCAGCTCGCTGCCCGCATCGGTTCAGACATGATGGCGGCGCGTGTCAGCCTGTTGTCTGCCGCGCGTTATGAGCAGGAAGCGCTCGATAACTCCAACGACGCGCTGCGCGAACAGGGCCGCGCGGCAGTCGCCCAGGCCAACGAAAAACTTGAAGCGGTCAGCAATGCCTTCATCGCCTTCCGCGAGACCATGGCCGATATGGGAGAAGAGCGTCGCGAAGCCACCCGCATTGTGGGCGCCTACCGGCCTTATATTGATGATGCCGTAGACCCGATGGTGCAGGCGCTGCAAAGTTCCGATCTCGTCACCTTCTATTTCGTCAACAACGAATTCGGGGCGGCCCGCGCAGAAGGCTTCCAGCGTGCCGTGGACAACTTCAACACCAAGCAGTCCGAAATCCGCGAAGCCTTTTTCCTGGAAGCCGAACAGGCTTTGACACGCGCGCTGACAGCCATGGCGATTGCCGTTGTGCTGGGTTTTCTGCTGATGATCATCATCCGGGTGATATTCGGCCGCACCGTGGTGCGCCAGCTGGTGCAGGCCGGCCAGCACTTTGACCGCATCGCCGGTGGCGACCTCACCCAAAGGGTGCAGGTGAATTCCCGCAACGAAATCGGCGTGCTGTATGCTGCTCTGCGCCGCATGCAGGACAGCCTGACCCGCACCGTCAGCGAAGTCCGCCAGGGCGTTGAGGAAATCAACATGGGCTCGCGCGAAATCTATGATGGCAATACCGATTTAAGCAGCCGCACCGAACAGCAGGCCGCTGCGCTGCAGGAAACCGCCGCCAGCATGGAAGAACTTGCCAGCACCGTGCGCCAGAACAACGATAATGCCATCGAGGCCGATCGCCTGGCCAAGGGCGCTTCCTCTGTGGCGGTCCGCGGCGGCGATGCGGTTACAGCGGTAGTGAGCACCATGGGCGAGATTTCTGAAAGCTCGCGCCAGATGGTGGACATCGTCAATGTGATCGACGGCATCGCCTTCCAGACCAACATCCTGGCACTGAATGCTGCGGTGGAAGCCGCGCGCGCCGGCGAGCAGGGCAAGGGCTTTGCCGTGGTGGCGGGCGAGGTACGCTCACTGGCGCAGCGCAGCGCCCAGGCGGCCAAGGAAATCAAGGAACTGATTGACGAATCCCTGGCCAAGGTCGAGGCAGGGGCGCGTCAGGCCCGCCAGGCGGGCGATGTCATGAAGGAAGTGGTGGGCTCTGTGGAAGGCGTCACCACCATCATGGGCGAAATCTCCTCGGCCTCGCAC
>JAAZDZ010000082.1 GCA_012512545.1 Alcaligenaceae bacterium
CCGCCTGTCTACCGCCCGCTTGCAGCAGGCGTTTGGTGTGCGCCTGCCTGATTGGCGCGAGGGCGTAGACCTTATTCTGGAACAACTGATATGAGCACAAGCTTGCCGCGCAAAGGCATTGTTCTGGCGGGAGGTTCAGGCACCCCGCAAGACCCCCCGCGCTTTGAAACCTTGCCGGGCGACAACATCTTTCATGGCCACGACTTTCAGCCCCTACTGAACAATGCAGCGGCGCGCCGGCAAGGGGCCAGCATCTTTGCTACCACGTTCACGAATTGCGAACTGCCCACCTCTTTAGTGTTCGCTTACGCGCTGGCAGTGACCACCAGCGGCAAAGCGGAAGATATCTTCGTGGTGGGGTTCGATGGCTTCGGCGCGGACGACCCGCGCACCCAGGAAGTGGAAAACCTGTTTGCCAGTTACTTCGAGCTCGAATCCGCCAGACCGATATGTTCCCTGACCACAACCATGTATTCCATCCCCGCGAAATCCATTTATGCGTATTAGGGTGCTGATTCAGGTGTTTGTTCTGGTAGTCCGTTCTAGTGGCCTGTTCTTGTGTGCTGTTGGGGTGGTTTTACAGCGGCCCCGGACAGTTTTGAATCGTAATGCGTCGCGCTGCTTGCGGCTGCAGCCTTGAGGGAAGCTATGCGCACTGTAGTCTTGATTCCGGCCCGTTATGCTTCCAGCCGTTATCCCGGCAAGCCATTGGTCAAGCTGCTGGGAAAGCCCATGATACTTTGGGTAGCCGAACTCTCGGCCAAGGCGGTAGGGGCGGATAACGTCTATATCGCCACCGAAGACGAACGCATTGCCGCCGTGGTGCGGCAAGCGGGGTATCAGGCGGTCATGACATCCAGCAGCGCATTAACCGGCACCGATCGGCTGGCCGAGGCTGCGCAGCAGATCGCGGCGGATATCTACATCAACGTGCAAGGCGATGAGCCACTGGTGCGCCCGGCCGATATCCTGCGCGCCATCGAAGAAAAGAAAGCCGCGCCCGATAGCGTGATTAACGGCTTCTGCTGGCTTGCCGCCGACGAAAACCCGCAGAGCGTGAATATACCCAAGGTGATTACCAATGAGAAAAACGAATTGGTATATATGTCGCGCAATGTGATACCCGGGTTCAAGGAAGAAAAGCACGCGCCCGGGAACTACAAAAAGCAGGTGTGCATTTATGCCTTTTCCCGGGAAGAATTACTGGCCTTCAAAGCGTTTGGGCGTAAAAGCGCGCTTGAGCAGTCTGAAGATATCGAAATCCTGAGATTCATGGAACTGGGCAAGAAAATAAGAATGTACGAAACCCAGCCGGGCAGCCTGGCCGTGGATACCCCAGGCGACGTCGCCAGAGTCGAAGCGGCCCTGAGGCGGGCAGGGAGCGGGCAATGAAGCGCCCGCTTGGCCTGCGCCAATATAAAACACTGGTATTTGACTGCGATGGTGTGGTTCTGAATAGCAACAAGGTCAAAACCGAGGCGTTTTATAAGGCGGCCCTCCCTTACGGCGAACAGGCGGCCCAAGCGCTGGTGGACTATCACACAGCCAACGGCGGGGTTTCCCGTTATAAGAAATTTTCCTACTTCTTGGAAGAGCTGGCGCCCGTTCATGCCCCTGATATCGTCGGCGCCCGTCGTGGTCATGTGCGGGACCAAAAGCGGGAACAGACGGACGGGCAAACGGACGGGCAAACGGGGCACGTGCGGCGAACTTCCGATGCGTCTGAAAAAATAGCTGCGTATGGCGTCAAAGAAGCGCCGCTCAATACTATGAAACCTCTTTCCCTTGAACACTTGCTGGCCGCCTATGCGGATGCGGCCCTGCAAGGCCTGCTGACCTGCGAAATCGCGCCGGGCTTGCGGGAACTGCGCCGACAAACGCCGGAAAGCCGCTGGCTGATCGTCTCCGGCGGCGACCAGACCGAACTGCGCAAGGTATTCGAACAACGCCGCCTGACTGGCCTGTTTGACGGCGGCATCTACGGCAGCCCCGACACCAAAGACGAAATCCTCGCCCGCGAACTCCACACCGGCAACATCCGCCACCCCGCCCTGTTCCTGGGCGACAGCAAATACGACCACCAGGCCGCCACCGCCGGTGGCCTGGACTTCATCTTTCTATACGGCTGGACCGAAGTGAAAAGCTGGGAGGAATGGGTCTGCTTGCACGAAATAAATGGCGTCAGCGGAGTGCGGGAGCTGTTGGGGCGGGATCGCTTCATTTGCGCCAAACACAGGATCCCAAACGACAGGCTTTGACTCATTCCCGTTTGAGTTGTTGTTGTATGCGAGATTTCGAGAACCGGGACACATTGTGGATTGTAGTCAGGTGCGTATCCGTAGCTCTGTATGAAGGCCCGTGAGGTTGGCCGGGGATTTCGTCTCCCAACAGTGCAGATTAAAATGTAAGCACTGGAGGTTTGAGTATGTACAAGATTCCGCGTCAGAGATTCACGCCGGAGTTCAAGCAAGAGGCGGTTCGACAAGTCGAGAACGGCAAGCCCGGCGCGCAGGTTGCGCGCGAGTTGGGTCTGTCCGAGCAAACGCTGTCGAACTGGCGCAAGGCAGCCAAGGTCGGCAAGCTGGTGGTAGGTAAGCCGGTAAGCGCGCAGGAGATGGAGATGTCGCGGCTGCGTGCGGAGAATGCTCGTTTGCAGATGGAGAATGAAATCCTAAAAAAAGCGACGGCGTACTTCGCGAGAGAGTCTCTGTGAAGTACGCCTGGATAGCCGCGCACCGTCATGTTTATCCGCTGCGAGCGATGTGCGAATACTTGGGTGTTTCACCCAGTGGGTTTTCTGCCTACCAGCGCAGCAGCGGCCCTAAAAGCTGGCCAGGCGACGAGCAGTTGTTGGCGTTGATCCGAGTCATCTATGCTGAGAACAAAGGGGTCTATGGGTCGCCGCGCATTACAGCGGAGATCAAGGCGCGGGGCATCCCTGTCAGCCGTGATCGAGTGCGCCGTCTGATGAAGGCTCATGGCATCCGCAGCACCCGCAAGGGCAAGTTCAAGGCCACGACAAACAGTAATCACAAGCTGCCCGTGGCCCCGAATCTGTTGAGCCAAGACTTCTCCACAGATGCGCCAGATCAGACGTGGGTGGCCGACATTACGTTCATTCCAACCCGTGAGGGCTGGCTTTATCTGGCCACGGTCATGGACGTGTACACGCGCATGATTGTTGGGTGGGCAATGGACTCACGCATGACCAAGGAGCTGGCGATCAAAGCTTTGCGCATGGCGTATTGGCACCGCAAACCTAAGGCCGGATTGATCCACCATTCTGACCGTGGCAGTCAGTATTGCAGTCATGATTACCGGGAACTACTGAAGCATTACGACATCCATGCGAGCATGAGCCGCAAGGGCAATTGCTGGGACAACGCTGTCATGGAAAGCTTCTACAACAGCCTGAAAAACGAGCGGGTTTTCCACCAGGACTACGCCACGCGCGCTCAAGCCAGGGAGGATGTGGTTGAGTATATTGAAGTGTTTTACAACCGGGTACGCCGTCACTCCGGTCTAGGCTACCGCAGCCCCGCGCAGCATTACGCTGCTTGGCTTGCGCAGCAGAAGATGGCGGCTTGACGAAACTGTTGGTAGCCGAAAATCACGGCCAAGCTCACCGCGCGGGTAGCCTGCGTGAGCAGTATGCGTCCTCGAGTTCTATAGTTCAGCGGGCAAACTCTCCCCTTTTCTCCCTTCGTGACCGTCGTTTCCTACTGTCTTAGGAAAGATAGCAGAAGGACTGGGGTGCGGTATTTGTCGGCAATACATCAATCAAATCGAGAGGGTTCTTGTATCGACGAGCGTTCTTCACTTTGATGGCAAATGCTAGATCTCGATTCTTAAAATATTCATTGAAAAAATCTCTGGTTATACCAGAGTGTTTTTCGGTTTTCATCCAAAGGGATTCGGGGCATGATGCTAGGATTCTCTCTATGTCAAATTCGCCAATCACTTTACCTAGTGGTTTAGTTGCGTAAATTACCACTGTAGTTACGTCTGGGTTTTTAAAAATAGATTTTCTAAATTCGAATTTCTTTTCTCCGCTAAGAATTTTATTAGCGTATTCTGGTTTAATCGAAAATAAGACTTTCATCTATCATGCCTATGGATGAAATATGAGAAAATTGCTCTTTGGATAAAGGTAAAAACCCCCATCTCGCATTACGGCTTAAACCAACGTTGTCGGCAAGAGTTTTGCGTATTATCCTTTTGTTTAAGGCGATATTATACGTGAATCTGATTATGTGTGGGTAGGATTTATTCTTCCAGAATGTTTCTAGTTCATTTTCTGAAAATACGCTGTAAGGGCGACAGTATTTAAGGAAGGTTTCTTTTGATTCGAAGGAGCTTATATGCCTGTATTCTTCAATCACGCAGAGTGATGTGGCCACCGACCTATACTCCGCTGCGCCTTGACCGTCTCCTGTTCGATAGATAACGATTGGGTCGCCACGCTTTACTCGATCAACTCCGCTCATGTTGCAGAGATAAACTTTATGGATGCTATTCGTGTGGGAAACATCCTGAACTATATGGATATCCTCGTTTCTCAGTATGGAGTCCGGGAGTAACCTTGTATGCCACTGGGGGTATAACGCTAGTAAATATGGCTGATTGTCTTCGAGGTTTATCCTTGGGTAATCAAGAAGTACATCGTAGTGCCTCTCGTTTAAATCCTTAAGTCGAACTGTTTCGGTACCGTTTGGTGTTGTTTTTGTACCTATCAATTTGAAGCCATATCTATCGAGCAAGCTAATTAACGCATCGTGATGGGCGAATACTGTCACATATATTTGCGTAATTCCAAGATATAGGGCGTGATCGAAAATTTTCTTTATGAACCTCTCGCCAAGTCGGGTTCCATGAGGGTTTATCTTCAAGGTTCCCACTTTTAAGCGACGCGCGGCGGGCAATGGTGGTGTTATGTCGTTGAGTTCCTCTTCTTCTATCTTCAAGTATAAGAAGCCGTCAAGGAGATCGTTGTTTCCGTAGAAGGCATAGGCATAGTCATTTGCTTTTCTTAAGAACCAATTCTCGAACTCCTTGTAGTCGTTTTTAAGAGAATCAAAAAATGGGTCTTCTATATTTATTTCACAAAAACGCTTGTATTGTAAATTCATTGAGAACCCCACTTGAAAGAAGGAGGAGTGACGGTTTAAATCCATGAAAAATGGCTATTACCGGTTCATGGGTTTTTCGGCGAGGCCGCTGGCGTAGTAGCGAAGAGCAAGGTGGTGAGCAAAGCCAGAGCGATGCGCATTGCTACATTTCCTCATGATAGACTTATTTCGTTACATAATGGCTTCATCGAATCATTTGTCCATCCGGGTTTCTACTGCTTCATCACCCTGTATCAGCGTCCATTTCACCCATGACTGCTCGTTGTCGGCACAACCTAGACGAGTGGTAATGAGCACGATTTTCCATCCTCCTGTCAGAGAAGCGCTGGACACTGCAGGTGCTTGACACTCAGAATGTTCAAGAGATTATATGGAGCCGGGTAGGGGGCAGCGTGATGAGTCGAATTCCAAGTCTGCGTTACTCTTCTTCACAGGCGAGATCCACCCTGCACATGCGGTTCTCCGCATTGCTATCATTGCGCGTCCCCCACACTGGCCGGATGCCGCGTGGTCAGGAAACAACCAGTGATGTAGATGTGCTTGGTCTGTTACTGGATACCACAGCTAGCAGAAATGATGATGAAAAGTCTGCGCGCCGGAGGTATGCGTGTATCCGCTCAGGGGCGGGTGCGGGCCTGCCCAGCTATGACGAAGCGTTGGAACGGGGCTGGTTCCGTACTATTGGGGAAAGAGTGACACCGGCTGTCGCTTTGCGCGACTATTACTGGCGGAACGATGTCCACGGCGCAGATGCGCTCCACGAGTTTGTCTGGTGGCTGGGTGAGGTGAAATACCATATCGCGCAGCCTGGGTCGTACGCCAGTGCGGCCGCGTTTGAAAGCTACCTTTCCGATGACGCTGCATCAGGTAACAAGCCGCACACCCAGACGCCCGCCTGGGTTGCGGCGCGGCTTTGGGATAGCCCGCAACAAGATGGCGATTTATCCACTTGGATGATGCGATGGAAATTGCTTGATTGGGTACTGTTCAAACCGGCTTCTGTATGGTCACAAGAGTCCGCTCAGCGGTTCAGGGAAGCAGCGTTTCTTGCACTGCGTAACAGTGCGCTCCCGGGGTGGGATCAAGTCGCTGTGGCCGCGAGCCTGCGGGATTACGGGGATATTCGAGTGGCAGGCGCCACTGAAGTGAAGCCGGATCTTCTCGGGCGGGTTCTTGATCACCCGTTCAATCACCATGGAAGTGAGCTCTTCGAGGCGCGTGAGCTCTGTGCTCTTATGCGGCTGTTGATACTGGAGCTGGAGCAGGTTGAAACACGCGCGGTTCCGTCCGCCATGGCGAAGGATCTTGTTGCGCTTGCTATGCGCCACCCCGATCTTTGCCGGGAGCTGATCGAGTGTTGCCTGCAGAAGCCGCAGGTGCTGGCTGATCTCATCTTCTGCCCGACGGCGGCGAGCCTGGTCTGCTATCTTGTGGCGACTTGGCATGAAAAATTCCGTATTGACCGGGAATTTCATAACGAGGCGGCTGACGCGGTGCAGTCTTCTTTGTTGGCGGACTGCCTGGAGGTGCTTCGAGAGCACCTTGTGCAAGGCGAGGTTTCCGCCGTTGAGTACGCGCGCCTCCTGGCCACGCTACAGCAACAAGATTCTGCCAATCATAAAGGCCGAGCTTTGCTACCCGTTGGGCTGGATCACCTGAGCGGTCTGCCTGTCGGAATCAA
>JAAZDZ010000083.1 GCA_012512545.1 Alcaligenaceae bacterium
ACATCAAGGACTGGGAAGTTGTCGAAGTACCGGTGGAAGAGGTGGATCTCGCCTCCGAAGGCTGGCGGATTCCTCTCCCGCCGGGCTATGAGCCGCTGACTCAGGTGGCGCGGCAGGTCAAGGCGAACCGGCGCTTCAAGCAGCTGGTGGCGTCCGACGGCCTTTCCAGCATTTCTGTTTTTATCGAGGCTTATGTCGAGAAAGGCGGCCCCGCGCGCGAACTCGGTCTGCTGCGCAAAGGCGCGCTGAATGTCTATCGCAAGCGTATTGGCGACCACTGGCTCACTGTGCTGGGCGAGGTTCCTGCTGATACGGTGCGCGACCTTGCGCAACGCACTGAGTACGTGCCTCTGGCCGTGCCTTGAGCACACACTTTCACAACAGCCTTGTTCTTCATTATTTTCTGACCGGAGACTTAGATGCAATTTGACCAGCTAGGCAGCCATCGCATTGCGCGGATGGTGGTCGGGGTGACAACAGCGGCTGTGCTTGCATTCGCCCCCCTTGGCGGGACGGCGGTGGCGCAGACCGGCACCTCGCTTGAACGCAGCATGCCTGACTTCACCCAGGTGGTGGAGCAGACCGAAGCGTCGGTGGTGAATATCCGCACCACTGAAACCGTGCGTGTGCGCAACCGCATGGGCCCCGGCGGCAACGACCCTTACGAAATGTTCCGCTGGTTTTTCGGGCCTGATTTCATGCCCAACCTGCCAGGTCATCCACGTGGCGAGCGTGACGGCGCGCCCTCCGAACAGGAGCGCACCGTACCGCGTGGCGTGGGTTCGGGCTTCATCATTACCGAAGACGGTTTCGTCCTCACCAATAACCACGTTATTTCAGGCTCCAGCGATATCTTCGTCACCCTCACCGATGGCAAAGAGCATCGCGCCAAGGTGATCGGCACGGATGCGCGCACCGATCTGGCCTTGCTCAAGATCGACGCCAAGGGGCTTAAGCCGTTGCCGATCGGTGAATCCAGCTCGTTGCGCAAGGGCCAGTGGGTGCTGGCCATTGGTTCGCCTTTCGGCCTGGAATCCACGGTGACCGCAGGCATTGTCAGCGCGCTCAACCGTGAAACCGGCGATTACCTGCCCTTCATCCAGACCGATGTGGCAGTCAATCCAGGCAACTCCGGCGGCCCGCTTATCGACCTGTCCGGCCGTGTGGTGGGTGTGAACTCCCAGATTGTGTCGCGCAGCGGCGGTTTCATGGGCATTTCACTGGCCATTCCCATCGACGAAGCCATGCGGGTGGTTGAGCAGCTCAAGGATCACGGCAAGGTGACGCGTGGGCGCATCGGCGTGCAGATCGGCACGGTTTCCGAAGAAGTTGCCAAGGCCATCGGGCTACCCAAGGCCATGGGTGCCATGGTGAGCAATGTCGAGCGCGGCGGCCCGGCCGATAAGGCAGGCGTGCGTTCCGGCGACGTCATCACGCATTTCGATGGGCGTGACATCAACCACATGTCCGACCTTCCCCGCCTGGTAGGCGATACCAAGCCGGGCACACGCGCTTCCATGGAATTATGGCGCAAGGGCAAATCCGTCACTGTGAAAGTGACTGTGGGAGAAATGCCCGGCGCGGATGAAGACGAAGCCCGCCCGAGCGACAAACAGGAACCCGGCCCCGCCGACGCCCTGGGTCTGACCGTGGGTGAAGTACCGGCTGCGTCGCGCGAACAATACCAGTTTGAAGGCGGCGTGGAAGTCACCGAAGTGGAAGGCCCGGCGGCAGAAGCCGGTTTGTCCCGGGGCGATATCGTGCTGACCATCAATGACACCGATATTTCCAGCCCGGCGCAGTACGCGTCTGTCGTGAGCAAGCTGGACAAATCCCGGCCGGCTGCGGTGCTGGTGATGCGTGGCGATCAGTCGCAGTGGGTTACGATAACTCCACGTAAATAAACGGTTAAAATGCTAACCGGCTAAAATGCCGTGTTGCGAAGGGGGGCGCCCTGGGCGATCCCCCTTTCTTTTTCGCAGAAAGCGCTTGTTCTGGCTTTCTGCTTCATCCGGCTCGCACGCGTTGTGCGGGCCCCACGTTCCCGGGTATATGGATCACATCCGTAATTTTTCCATCATTGCTCACATCGACCATGGCAAGTCCACGCTTGCCGACCGCCTGATTCATCGCTGCGGCGGCCTGGAAGACCGCGAAATGTCTTCGCAGGTGCTGGATTCCATGGATATCGAAAAGGAACGCGGCATTACGATCAAGGCCCAGACGGCGTCGCTCAGCTACAAGGCGCGTGACGGCAAGATCTACGCGCTCAACCTTATCGATACACCCGGCCACGTCGATTTCTCTTACGAAGTCAGCCGTTCGCTTTCTGCCTGTGAAGGCGCTTTGCTGGTGGTTGACGCCTCGCAGGGCGTGGAAGCGCAGACAGTCGCCAACTGCTATACCGCCATTGATCTTGGCGTTGAAGTGATTCCCGTCCTCAACAAGATGGACCTCCCTTCCGCCGACCCCGATGCCGCTGCGCAGGAAATCGAGGACGTCATCGGTATTGATGCCACCGACGCCATCCGCGCCAGCGCCAAAACGGGCGAAGGCATTGACGACATTCTTGAAAGCATCATCGCGAATGTGCCGCCCCCTGAAGGCAATCCCGAAGCGCCTTTGCAGGCACTGATCATCGACTCCTGGTTCGATAATTATGTGGGTGTGGTCATGCTGGTGCGCATCGTTAACGGTGTGCTGCGTCCCAAGGACAAAGTCCAGCTCATGGCCACCGGCGCCACGCACTTGTGTGAACACATTGGTGTGTTCACCCCCAAATCCGTGCCGCGCGAAGTCTTGTCGGCGGGCGAAGTCGGTTTCGTGATTGCAGGCATCAAGGAACTTGAAGACGCCAAAGTGGGCGACACCATTACGCTGGCGGGGCGCAAGGCCGAAAAGGCCCTGCCAGGCTTCAAGGAAGTGAAGCCGCAGGTGTTTGCAGGGGTGTACCCCGTGGAAAGCAGCGAATACGATCAGCTTCGCGATGCGCTGGAAAAGCTCAAGCTCAACGACGCCTCGCTGATGTTCGAGCCGGAAGTCTCGCAAGCGCTGGGCTTCGGTTTTCGCTGCGGCTTCCTGGGGCTGCTGCACATGGAAATCGTGCAGGAGCGCCTGGAGCGCGAATTCGATATGGACATCATCACCACAGCGCCGTCGGTGGTTTATGAAGTCCTGACCCGCGATAACAACATCCTGTATGTGGAAAGCCCGTCGCAGATGCCGGAAGTGGCCGCGACTGAAGAAATCCGCGAACCCATTGTCAGGGTCTCGATGCTGATGCCGCAGGATTACGTCGGCCCGGTCATGTCGCTGTGCAACGCCAAACGGGGGATTCAGGTCAATATGACCTACCACGGGCGGCAGGTGCAGCTGGTTTTCGAGATGCCGCTGGCGGAAATCGTGCTCGATTTCTTCGACCGGCTGAAATCCGTGTCGCGCGGCTATGCTTCCATGGATTACGAGTTCCTGGAATACCGCAGCGCCGAAGTCGTCAAGGTCGATCTTCTCATCAATGGTGACCGCGTCGATGCGCTGTCGATGATTGTGCACCGCTCCAACGCCCGCTACCGGGGCCGCGAAGTCGTGTCGCGCATGCGCGGGCTGATACCGCGGCAGATGTTCGATATCGCCATCCAGGCGGCAATCGGCGCGGAAATCATCGCGCGTGAAAACGTCAAGGCATTGCGCAAGAACGTATTGGCGAAATGCTACGGTGGCGACATCAGCCGCAAAAAGAAACTGCTGGAAAAGCAGAAAGCCGGCAAGAAGCGCATGAAGCAGGTCGGCAACGTCGAAATCCCTCAAGAAGCATTTCTTGCTATCTTGCAGGTTGAAGATAAATAACGTCGCTGAGGTCATACCTGTATGAGCTGGGATTTTGCCCTGATTCTCTTCATCTTGCTGGTTCTGACCGGCATAGTCTGGTGCCTGGACATTGTCT
>JAAZDZ010000013.1 GCA_012512545.1 Alcaligenaceae bacterium
GCGTGGATCTCGCCACCTATGCGCCAACACCCGAACCGGAAGGGGCGCCCATTGCCATCATGGTGGCCCGTTTACTGACGGATAAAGGCGTGCGTGAATTCGTTGAAGCGGCCCGCATGACAGCCGGGCACGCAAGCGGGCTGCGCTGGGTGCTGGTGGGCGCTCCCGATCTGGGCAACCCGGCCAGCATCAGCGAAGCAGAATTCCAGCAATGGCAGCAGGAGGGCGTGGTGATCTGCATGGGCGAACGCGAAGACATTGCCGGGCTTTACCAGAACGCGCATATCGCCGTGCTGCCGTCCTATCGCGAGGGTCTGCCGCGCTCGCTGGTGGAAGCCGCCGCCTGCGGGCGGGCCGTGGTCACCACCGATGTGCCAGGTTGCCGCGATGCCATCCAGCCCGATGTCACCGGCTTGCTGGTGCCCGTGCGCGACGCCCGCGCGCTGGCCGATGCCGTGGTGCAGCTGGCCGTTGATGCGCCGCGCCGCCAGGCTATGGGCGCTGCCGGGCGCCAACTGGCTGAACAGGCGTTTGATATTGACAAGGTGGTGCAAGCGCATCTGGATATTTATGCGCAACTGCTGGATTAATTCAGCCGCTGCCCCTGCGGCCAGGCGCCGCGTTCTATGGCTTGGCGCAGGGGGCGCTGCAATGGTGTTGCTCAGAAAGGCAGGGCAATATCCGGCTTCAGCGCCGTCAATGCCTGGCGGAACTCGTTCTTGATGCGCTCCAGCGCGGCTTCGGTTTCTGCTTCAAAACGCAGCACAATGACGGGAGTGGTGTTGGAGGGCCGCGCCAGGCCAAAGCCGTCGGCGTATTCGGCGCGCACGCCGTCGATGGTGATGAGTTCCGTTGCGGTGGGAAAGCGGCCTTCTTTTTGCAAGGTGGCGATCAGGGCGTGGGGCTCACCCTCCTGCATTTCGATTTTGAGTTCAGGAGTGGAAATATCCTGGGGCAGGGCTTCCAGCACAGCGCCGGGGTCGTCATGCGCCGACAGGATTTCCAGCAGGCGCGCGCCGGTATAAAGACCATCGTCGAAACCGAACCAGCGCTCCTTGAAGAAGATATGGCCGCTCATCTCGCCAGCCAGCGGCGCGCCGGTTGCGGCCAGTTGGGCCTTGATGAGCGAATGCCCCGTCTGCCCCATCAGGGGTTGGCCGCCCGCCGCTTTGATGGCGCGGGCCACATGGCGGCTGCACTTCACGTCGAAAATGATGGTGGCGCCCGGCTGGCGTGTCAGCACATCCTGCGCATACAGAATCAACTGACGATCCGGCCAGATGATTTCGCCTGATTTGGTCACCACGCCCACGCGGTCGGCATCGCCGTCGAAGGCCAGGCCCAGCTCGCAATCGGTGGATTTCACATGGCGGATGAGATCCTGCAGGTTGGCCGGGTCGGCCGGGTCGGGATGGTGATTGGGGAAGCGGCCATCTACGTCGCAATACAAAGTATCGACTTCGCACCCGATGGCGCGAAACAGCTGTTCGGCCAGCACGCCGCCCACGCCATTGCCGCAATCCACCGCAATATGCATGGGGCGCTTGAGCTTGAGATCGCCGATGACGCGTTCAATGTATTCGGGTTTGATATCGCGTATTTCGCGCTTACCCGGCGCGGCGGCTGCGGGGGCGCGACCTTCAAGCTGCTGCATGAGCGCCTGCAGGGCCTGGATGTCCGGCCCGTACAGGGTGCGGCCCGCCAGCATCATTTTGAAGCCGTTGTAATCGGGCGGGTTGTGGCTGCCGGTAATGGCTACGCCAGAGCCGCTGCCCTGGGTGTGAGCGGCAAAATACACCAGCGGCGTAGGCACCATGCCGACATCCATGGTGTTGATGCCTTCTGAGTTGGCGCCTTCATGCAAGGCAGCGGCCAGATCGGGGCTGCTCAGACGGCCGTCGTAGCCGATCACCAGGTTGTCCACGCCCTGTTCGCGGGCCTGAACGGCCAAAGCCCGGCCCAGCAGGCGCGCAAAGCCGGGGTTCAGCTGCGCAGGGACGATGCCGCGAATGTCGTAGGCTTTGAAAACGGCGGAAGGCAGAGAGTGAGTCACGAGAGGAATCCTGTTTAATCGGGGCGTTAATGCAGCCTGTGGCCAGGGCTTGCGCAGCCGATGCGCGCGCAGGCGGCGCGGCCATAATATCGTGATGGTGAAAACGATACCAGCACCTGCATGGCCGATGCCCTCCAAAGGCGGGTGTCTGCGCCTTGCTTCACAAGCTCATGCACCCGGATATAAATGCGCAATACAGCAGCCCGCCCGACGCCGCGAATGCAGGCGGCGTGGTGAATTGTTCAGAGCTTCCCTAGAATCATGGGTATTGAACTCCATCCGTTACAAGCAGGAATCTCATATGGAACGCCTTGAAGAGCTGGCCCGGTTGCTCGGCCCGCAACATGTATTGACTGGTCAGGACGCCGCGTCCTACGTGGTGGACTGGCGGGAGCGTTATAGCGGCCAGGCGCTGGCAGTGGTCAAGCCCGGTTCGGTCCAGGAGCTTGCCGCAGTCGTGAAGTGGTGCGTTGCCCACCAGGTGCCCATGGTGCCGCAGGGGGGAAATACCGGCTTGTGCGGCGGGGCGACGCCAGATTCTTCAGGCGCTGCCTTGCTGGTATCAATGGCCCGTATGAATGCGATCCGGCAGATTGATACAGATAACGACACCATGGTGGTGGAAGCGGGCTGCATTCTGCAAGAGGCGCAACGGGCGGCCCAGGATGCCGACCGTCTGTTTCCGTTGAGCCTGGCAGCGGAAGGCAGCTGCACCGTTGGCGGCAACCTGGCCACCAATGCGGGCGGCACCCAGGTTTTGCGGTATGGCAACGCCCGCGACCTGGTTCTGGGCCTGGAAGTGGTTACGGCTGAGGGCGAAATCTGGAATGGCTTGCGCAGTTTGCGCAAGGACAACACTGGCTACGATTTGCGCAATCTTTATATTGGCAGCGAAGGTACGCTGGGCTTCATCACCGCCGCCAGCCTCAAGCTCTATCCCTTGCCCGTCGCCCAATGCACGGCCTTGCTGGCCCTGGAATCCATTGACGACGCTGTGGCCGTGCTGTCCGTGGCGCGCAAGGGTTTTGCCGCCGCCCTGACCGGTTTTGAACTGATCGCCGCCAATTGTCTGCAGGGCGTAGTGCGCTGTTTTCCCGAGCAACGCCTGCCTTTCGAAGGCGCTGCCGCCGCTGCGCCCTGGTTCGCCTTGCTGGAGCTTTCCGATAGCGAAAGCGAAGAACACGCACGGGAACGCTTTGAAAGCGTGGTGGGCGATTGCCTGGAACGGGGCTTGATTACCGATGCCGTCATTGCCGAAAACGTGGGGCAGAGCAAGGCGCTCTGGCATTTGCGCGAAAGTATTCCCCTGGCGGAAAAAGCATTCGGCAAGAGCGTGAAGCACGATGTGTCTGTGCCGGTTTCGCACATGGCTGAATTTGTGGAAACCACCAACGCCATCCTGCAGGAAAACTTCCCCGGGGTGGAGCATGTCATCTTTGGCCATCTGGGTGATGGCAATCTGCATTACAACGTAGCGCCCGGCAGCGCATTCACGGAAGCAGCGCTGCTTGAGCGCCAGAGCGATATCCATGCCTTGGTGCATGACCGCGTGCATGCCTATCAGGGCTCGATCAGCGCTGAACATGGGGTCGGCCAGCTCAAGCGCGATTACCTGCCCAGGTACAAAAGCGACGTCGAGATGAGCCTGATGCGCCGCATCAAGGCGGCGCTCGATCCAGCCGGCCTGATGAACCCGGGCAAGCTGCTTTAACCAGACAGGACGCTCGTTACCGGCGCTGGCAGCGCGGGCAGAAATAGGTGGCGCGCTGCCCTTGCACAATGCGTCGTATGGGGGTGGCGCACTGCCCGCAAGGCTGGCCGCTTTTTTCGTAGACCGATGCGTGCAGGGTGAAGTAGGCTCCTGGCTCGCCTGTAGCGTTCACATAGTCGCGCAATGTGCTGCCGCCTGAATCAAGCGCCTGGCTCAAGGTTTCCCGGATGGCTTCAGCCAACAGCATGCACCGCCTGCGGGACAGTTTTCCCGCAGGCAATCGTGGGTCGATACCAGCCTTGAACAAGGCTTCCGATGCGTAGATGTTGCCCACGCCCACCACGGCGTTGCCCGCCAGCAAAGCCTGCTTGACCGCAACCTGGCGGCCAGCAAAGGCGCGGACAAGCACATCGCCGTCAAAAGCGGAATCCAGAGGCTCGATACCGAGCCTGGCCAGCAAGGGGTGAGACGTTACCGGGCCGTCTTCTGCAGGGTGCCAGAGGATGGCGCCGAAGCGGCGCGGGTCGTGCAGCAGAAAGCGCGCATCGGAGAACACCCACTCGGCATGGTCATGTTTGCGGCGTGGTTCGTCCAGCGGCACGCGACGCAGTGAACCGGACATGCCCAGATGAATGAGCTGGGTGCCGTGGTCGAAATGGATGAGCAGATACTTGCCGCGCCGTCCGCAGTCCCGCACAACCCGCCCGCTGATTGTGGCGGGCAGGTCGGCAGGCACTGGCCAGCGCATGCGACTGTCGTGAACAGTGAACGATTCGAGCGTCCTGTCTGTCATAATAGGCGCAATGCCTCGACGCGTGGTTTCTACTTCGGGAAGTTCAGGCATGACGAGGAACCAAGGTGTTTACAATGACCATGCGATTTTGCCATTCGGGGGCCACGTCCAGATGCAAAAGCCTGGGGCGTATTTGATGAAACGTATTTTTATCGTGTTGTTCGCAGCGGTTGTCGGAATATTCGCACAGCCCGTGTGGTCGCAGACAAGCGCCCCGCTCCTGTTGGGAGATGCGCCCGAACTCGACCCTGCCGAACAGATTCTGTTGCGTTCAGGCGAGCTGCCGAATGTCAGGCTGACTGCCGATATTCTCTATCGTATCCTGGTGGCGGAGTTTTCCGCTCAGCGTTCGTCTTTCGGGCAGGCATCCGAACTCATGTACGGTCTGGCCCGCGAAACCTCCGATCCGCGCATGGCCAAACGGGCTTTTCAGTTCGCCATGGCCGCACGCGACCTCCCGGCCGCATTGCGCGCCGCAAAACAATGGGTGCTGGTGTCGCCGAACGACCCCGACGCCGTTGCATCGTCGCTGGCGCTGTCCGCATCCAGCGGTCAGACCCTGGGCCTGGCAGGCAATCTGCGCGCCCGCATTGAAGACGCCGACAACAAAGAACGCGCCATTGCAGAAGCAGCGTCCATCGTTTCCAAAATGAATGACAAGCAGGTGGCCTACGAAGTGATTCAACAGGCATTGCCTGAGTCTGTGCTGCACATCCCTCTGGCGCAGCTTGCTCTGGCCGATGCGGCCTGGGATGCCGAAGCGTTTCCCCAGGCTCTTGAGGCCGCCAGAGCCGCGCTCCGGCTGGCACCCAATTCCGAGATGGCGGCCCAGCGTGTGCTGGAATATGGGCTCAGGGTTGATCCGCGCGCCGCCATCCGCGAAACCCAGGAGTACGCTGAACAGCACCCCGACATGCGGCGTTTGCGTCTGTTGCTGGTGAACCGTCTGGTGCTGCGCCATGAGTTCGACGATGCCCTGAATCAGGTTCGCGCCATGCGCAGCCGCGCGCCCGAAGACTTCGACCTGCTTTATACCGAGGCCGAGGTGAATATCCGGGCAGGGCGCTATGAAGACGCCAAGGCTTTGCTGAACGAATACATTACGGTGCAGGAACAGCGCGCCAGCGCCCTGCCAGACAAAGCCACCACGGCCAGCGGCGACGAATCCGATGCGCGGCTGCTGCTGGTGCAGATCGCTGAAAAACAGGGCGACACCGCCGAGGCCATCCGCCAACTCGATCTCATCGACGAGCCAGCCGTGCGTTTCCAGGCGCAGATACACAAGGCGGTGTTGATTTCCCGCAGGGGCGACCTCGAAGGTGCGCGGCGCGTCTTGCAGGGCCTGGCGCCACAAGACGATAACGAACGCAGCGTGCAGGCGCTGACCCTGGCTTCCATTTACCGCGATTCGGGCCGCAGCGTGCAGGCCATCGAACTGCTGGAGCAGGCCGATGCCGATCTCCCCGACACGCCGGAAATCAAATACGACCTGGCCATGTTGTACGAACGCCAGGGTCGGTACGATGATTTCGAGCGGCTGATGCGGCGCATCATCGAGCTTTCCCCGCACAATGCCAATGCGTACAACTCGTTGGGCTATACCTTCGTTGATCGCAATGTCAATCTCGACGAAGCGGAAGAGCTGCTGGAACAGGCCCTGGAGCTTGAACCAGACAACCCTTATATTCTCGATAGCGTGGGCTGGCTGCTGTATCGCACCGGCGATTACGAAGGCGCTGTCGAATACCTGCGCCGCTCCTTGCATCAACTGCCTTCGGGCGAAGTTGCTGCGCATCTGGGCGAAGTCCTGTGGATGCTGCAGCGCCAGAACGAAGCCCGCAACGTCTGGCAAGAGGGGTTGGAGCAGGAACCCGATAACGAAGTGCTGCGCGAAACCCTCAAGCGTTTCGGTGTTCAACTCGATTAATCCATCCGTATGGCCATTCTTTCAACGCGCATTCTGATTGCCGCTGATGCCCGTCCGGGCCGACGCCGCCTGCTGAGCCTGCTGGCTGCAGGAATCGTCGGGGCTGTTCTGGCGGGCTGCGCCGGGCCTGCCCGCATTCCGGGGGAGGGCCAGGCGTTTGAGCGCACCGGACGCTTCGCCGTCAACGTTACAGAGCCAGGCGTTGCGCCCGAAGCTGTGCAGGGCGGTTTCGCCTGGCGCGATGCTGGCAGGGTTCTGCGGCTGGATCTCACCAACCCTCTGGGCAGCACGCTGGCCCGCATCACCGTTCAGCCTTCCGGCGCCGTGCTGGAACATTCCGATGGCAGCACCGAAGTAGCCGCCGATGCCGATGCCTTGCTGGCTCAGGTGGTGGGCGTTGCCATGCCTGTCGCCAACTTGCGCGACTGGCTGCAGGGCCGCACGGGGGCTGGCAGCGTCGAGGCTCTGCAGCACGACTCGCAGGGGCGACCGGCATCGTTCTCCCAGGAAGGCTGGAGGCTGCGACTGTCGCGCTACGATGCCCTGGGCCCCGGCCTGTTGCGGCTTGATCGCCGCGATGGGGGGCGGCAGATTTCTGTCCGTCTGGCGATTGATACCCAGGCCCGCTGAGGCGCCGCATGGCTTTATATGATGTGCCGGCACCGGCCAAATTGAATCTGTTCCTGCATGTCACCGGGCGCCGCCCCGATGGCTATCACGAATTGCAGACCGTATTTCGCTTCATCGACCTCTGCGACACGCTGGATTTCGACCTGCGCCGCGACGGTGGAATTCATCGCGAAGGCGAATCCCTGCCTGGCTTGCCGCCCGAACAGGATCTTGTCGTGCGGGCGGCGCGGGCTTTGCAGCAGGCGACAGGCACGACGCTGGGCGCGCAGATCCGTTATACCAAGCGCATTCCTTCAGGCGCGGGCCTGGGAGGCGGCTCAAGTGACGCCGCCACAACCTTGATTGCCCTGAATCGTCTGTGGAATACCGGCCTGGATCGTGACGCCCTGCTGCAACTGGCCCGGCCGCTGGGGGCCGATGTACCGGTTTTCGTGTTCGGCCGGGCGGCTTTCGCTGAAGGCACAGGCGATATCCTCACGGAAGTAGTGGTGCCCGATTGTTCGTATCTGGTCTTGCAGCCACAGGGTTCGGTGCCGACCTCGCAAATTTTCTCTTCCCCGGATTTGACAAGAGACACAGAGCCTGTAATAATTTCGTTCTTTGCTGATTGGCAAACGAATCAAGCGCAAGAAAAAGCCCGGTGTTTTGGCGGCTTGCCGGAAGGCAGGCTTTCAGGAAACCCGTTTTTCGGGCGCAATGATTTGCAGCCGGTTGTTATTCGTCAGTATGAAGCCATACGGCATATGGCCGAAGCCTTGCAACAGCAAGGGTTTCATGCAAGAATGACGGGTTCGGGAAGCTGTTTTTTTGTTGAGTTCAATACACAGAAACCAGCCTTCCGGGCACAGCAGAAAATTTCCAGTATAATGCTGGGCGGCAAAAGCGAAACGCAAGCAAGTGGTCAGCACGACACTTCTGCAATTCACGAAAGCCCGCGAGCGGTTGTGAAAGATTCCTGGGTTTGCTCAGGGCTGTCCGATCACCCGCTCAGATACTGGTAGTCAAGAA
>JAAZDZ010000001.1 GCA_012512545.1 Alcaligenaceae bacterium
CAGGCGCTCAATGGCCTGGCCGAAGCATCTTCGCTTTTTCTGGTGGCAGTCGGGCTGTCGCTGATATTCGGCGTCAGCCGCATCGTCAATTTCGCCCATGGCTCGCTTTACATGCTGGGGCTGTATGTGGCCTGGGCGCTGTCTCAGAGCTGGGGCGGCAGCGTGGCAGGCTTCTGGGCCACCATGCTGGCGGCGTCGCTGCTCATCGGTCTGGTGGGCGCCCTGGTGGAAATGACGGTGTTGCGGCGCATTTACCGGGCGCCGGAAATGTTTCAGCTGCTGGCTACATTTGCCCTGGTGCTGGTGTTTGAAGACCTGGCTCTATGGCTGTGGGGGCCGGAAGACCTGCTCGGCCCACTGGCGCCGGGCCTGGAAGGCTCAGTGCCCGTTCTGGGGCGTTACTTTCCTGTCTATGACCTGGTGCTGATTGCGATCGGCCCCCTGGTGTGGCTGGGGTTGTGGCTGCTGCTGAACCGCACGCATTGGGGCAGGCAGATTCGCGCGGCGACGCAAGACCGCGAAATGCTGGGTGCCCTGGGGGTGAATCCAGTGTGGCTGTTCACCAGCGTGTTTGCCCTGGGGGCCTTTCTGGCCGGGCTGGCGGGCGCTTTGCAACTGCCCCGCCAACCCGCCAACCTGGGCCTGGATCTTGCCGTGATCGGCGATGCTTTCGTGGTGGTGGTCGTGGGCGGCATGGGGTCGATCTCCGGCGCGGCGCTGGCGGCTTTCATCATTGCTCAGCTCAAAGCCTTGTGCATTGCGCTGGGCGTGGTGGAGATTTTCGGTGTGGACATCGCCTTTCCCAAGCTCACCCTGGTGGTGGAATTCCTGTTCATGGCCGTGGTGCTGATCTTCCGGCCCTGGGGCCTGTTGGGCAAACCCTTGACCTTGCCGCGCGCGGCGGCGGGAGCCGAAGCCCCGCTGATTCCGGCAGGGCCCAGCGCACGCGCCCTTGCCGTGGTCGTCGCAGCCGTGGCGCTGAGTCTGCCGCTGATGAGCGGGGTACTGCCCTACGCGACAGTCATTGCGCAGGACATGCTGATTGCCGTGATTTTCGCGGTCAGCCTGCATTTCATGATGGGGCTGGGCGGCATGGTGTCATTTGGCCATGCGGCCTATTTCGGGCTGGGCGCCTATGGCGTGGCGCTGGCCTTCAAAAGCCTGGGTTGGGGCATGGCGGCTTCGTTGCTTGCGGCCCCTGTCCTGGCTGGCGTGGCGGCGCTGTTGTTCGGGTGGTTCTGCGTGCGGCTGGCAGGTGTGTATCTGGCCATGCTGACGCTGGCTTTTGCGCAGATCGTATGGTCGGTGGTGTATCAGTGGGATGCTGTGACCGGCGGTTCCAATGGCATGATTGGCGTCTGGCCTGAAACATGGTTGAGCGGCGATGCCTGGTATTGGTTTGTCGCTGTCGTAACGATTGCTGTGGTGTGGCTGGTGCGTCGCCTGGCATTTTCCCGTTTTGGTCTGGCCTTGCGGGCTGTGCGGGATTCCGCCTTGCGCGCCGACGCGCTGGGCATGGATGTGCGGCGGGTGCAGCTGGCCGGTTTCTGCATTGCAGGCGTGCTGGCGGGCGTGGCGGGTGGCTTGTTCGTTTTTTCCAAGGGCGGGGTATCGCCAGAAACGCTGATGGTGGGCACATCGGTCGATGCGCTGGTGATGGTGCTGCTGGGCGGCATCCAGCAACTGGCAGGGCCGGTAGTGGGCGGCGTGGCGTTCACCGCCATGCGTGACTACTTCGTCGGTATCACGGAATACTGGGGTGCCCTGTTTGGCGCCGTCATTCTGCTGATTGTCATGGTCTTCCCTCAAGGCATTGCCGGACAGTTCGCGCGCTGGAGCGCGGCATGGAGGCGTCGATGAGCGCATTGTTGCAAGTGCGTGGCCTGACCCGCCGCTTTGGCGGCAACCTGGCGGTCGATGGCATTGATTTCGACGTGCGTGCAGGCGAGCTGCTGGCGCTTATCGGGCCTAATGGCGCAGGCAAATCCACCACGTTCAACATGATTAACGGGCAGTTGGGCGCGACTTCAGGCTCGGTGCGTTTCAAGGGTCAGGAGATTCTGGGCCTGCCTTCTCATAAGGTGGCGCGCCTGGGGGTGGGCCGCAGCTTTCAGATTGCAGCCACCTTCGCCTCGCTTACCGTATTGCAAAACGTGCAGATGGCCCTGATTGCCAGCCAGCGCAGGGTGTTTTCCTATTTCTCGCGAGCAGATGATTACGCGCCGGAACAGGCCATAGCGTTGCTGGAACAGGTCGGCATGGCGCAGCAGGCGGGTCAGCCCTGCGCTGATCTGGCTTATGGCGATGTGAAACGGCTGGAACTGGCCATGAGCCTGGCGGGCGACCCCCAGCTTCTGCTGATGGACGAGCCGACCGCGGGCATGGCGCCCGGAGAACGCAATGCCCTGGTAAGCCTGGTCAAGCGCATTGTGCGTGAGCGCAATATGGGGGTGCTGTTCACCGAGCACAGCATGGATGTGGTGTTCGATCATGCGGATCGCATCATTGTGCTGGCGCGGGGGCGGTTGATCGCTGAAGGCGGCGCGGCGGAGATCCGGTCTCACCCGGAAGTCCGGCAGGTGTATTTTGGTTCGGATGCAGGGTTGGATTACGAGAACAGCCCGGGAGTTGATGATGACGGGTTATGAGGTCGGCCATCCTGCCAGCGTTGCTGTGCAGCCCGCTCATTCCTTATTGGATGTGCAGGAACTGGACGCCTGGTATGGCGCGGCGCAGGTTCTGCGTGGCGTCAGCCTGCAGGTCGGGCGCGGCGAAGTGGTGGCATTGATGGGCCGCAATGGCGCGGGGAAATCCACCACCTTCAAGGCCATCATGGGGCTGGTGAAGCGGCGCGCCCGGCGTCTGGCTTTTCTCGGCGCGCCCGTCGATGCCTTGCGGCCCTTTGAAATGGCGCGTCGCGGCATGGGGTATGTGCCGGAGGACAGGCGGG
>JAAZDZ010000084.1 GCA_012512545.1 Alcaligenaceae bacterium
GCATGACGCACGCTGCCAAACGCCGACAGCGGCGCGGCCCCCACCCGCTGGGTGGGCGAATACGGCGTAATGAGATCGGGGAGCGCTTCTTCCAGGGCCGCCAGCTCGTTCATGAGCCGGTCGTATTCGGCATCGGACACCAGAGGGGTGTCCAGCACATAGTATTGATGATTGTGCCGGTCTATTTCGTGGCGCAACGCATCAATCTGCTGCGCCACAGTCTGAACTTCGCCTTGCTTCACGAGAACAGCCTTACCGTACGGAATTCGCCTGCGACAAAGCCGGATTCCGCCAGCTTCTGGTAGCGCGCCTGCAGTTGTTCATCAATGGCCTGGTCGGAGCCATCGGCTACCGGGCGGCCCTGATCGTCCAGCAACTGCCCATCGAGGTTGGCGGCCAGATGCCGCCCGACGCTGGCCATGCGGCTGAAAGCCTGGTCGTCGGCAGGGCTGTTGGGCAGATCCAGCAGCAGTTCAACGCGGTCTACCCCGGCAGACTGCACTTCGCCGGGCAGGCGGCCATTGAACAGGGCGGTAAAGCGCGGAATGCCCTGTTCGGCCATCCACGCAAGCTGCTGTCCGTGCCGGAGAAAACCGACTTCTTCCAACGCACGACTGACTTCAGCCACAGACAATGCGCCGGGCAACTGCAAAGCCAGACCCACCATGGCGTCCAGTTCGGCGCACAAGGCGTCCAGGCGCCGGGCGCGCTCGACGACTTCGTTCTGTTCGGGGCCTTCCATTGAGCCATCAAAGCGCTGGGCAATGCCCTGGGCGATAGTCCAGAGTTCCGACCACTCTATTTCAGACAGAGCGCCGCTGCGATTGGCAAGCAGCACAGCCAGTTGCATGGACACATAGTTTTCGTCGGGCCGCAGACTGGCGCGATGCCCGCCGCCTTCCTTTTCGGCGAATATCCGCACAGGCTTGGCGCCCACCCGCCGGATCGCATGGGTAGCGGCATGCAGTTGCTCACTCGGGACGGGGTGGGCAAAACTGATGTCAATGACCACTTCGGTGGCCGGGTCAACCTCGGCCGGATCGTCATCGCCTTCAGGCGATGCGCTGGTGGCTTCCGTTGCGCCAAAACCCGGTTCGCGGCGCGAGCGGGCGGCAACGGGCGCTGCCGTGCCCAGCAGCGGATCGCTTTCGCGTTCAGGGAATTGTTCCTGCATCTGTTTGCGTATACGCCAGTCCTGCCACCAGTTGAAAAGCAGCACCAGCAAGATGAGCACTACGCCCAGCAGAATCAAACCGATTTGTAGATCACTCATTTTCAGCCCCGTGAAGAACTCTGGTCCGGCAGCCTTCCGCCATGATTTTTGAGGATGCGCTTGGCAGCGCATGTGAAAGTTCACGATATTGCTTCATGCTGGCCTTCCGTTCAAGCCTCGGCCAACTGCAGGGCCGATTCGATATCCACCGCGACAATGCGCGATACGCCCTGCTCCTGCATCGTAACGCCTATCAATTGCTTCGCCATCTGCATGGCGATCTTATTGTGTGAAATGAAAAGAAACTGAGGCTA
>JAAZDZ010000085.1 GCA_012512545.1 Alcaligenaceae bacterium
TGGTATAGCCGCCAGAACCGATGACGTTCAGCATCCGCCGCAGCAAGGTCTGGCAGTTATGCAGCCTGCCTGGGCTTTTCCAGCCATAGGAACCGGCAAACACGGCGTCCTGGCCGTATTTTTCACGTACCCGGACCAGTTCTCCCGCCACCAGCTCGATGGCCTTTTCCCAACTGACCCGCACAAAATCACCCGTACCGCGCCCTGCAGGATCGGCCCCCGGCCCTTTTTCCAGCCAGGCCCTGCGTACCATGGGATAGCGGATGCGCGACTCGGAATAGAGGGAATCCATGACTCCGGGTAACTGTGGTGAAGGCGCAGGGTCGCCTTCCCAGGGCTTGAAATCAACAGCCCGGCCGTCTTCGACCATGCCGTAGAACACCCCCCAATGGCACCCGGACAATACGCCCTTGCCTGTAGTGGCGGCCTGCGCCCGCGCGCCTTGCCCCAGCAGAGGCATGCCAGACATGCCTAAGGCCATGGCCGCAGCGGAAGTCTTGAGAAAATGCCGCTTGGAATATGACTGAACCACTGTGGGTTTAATACGCATATTGCTCATAACCTTTACTCCATTCATGTCAGGGCGACACTGGCCGTATGTTCGCGGTTCAGTTCGCAAGAATGATATATCTGGACGTGTTCCAGCAAGGCGATCAAGAATTGCGCTGCAACACCATAAAGACGACCGTTATCGGTTTCAAGGATTTGATCGGCAAAACGATCGGCCCAGGCGTCCAGCTCAGCCAGCATGGCCCCTGTGAGCGCTGCGTTTTTCTGGCGCAAGGCTTCGGCGAGGCCCGCCAATTGAACCGACAGATGATCAGCCGGTTCGGCGCAGCCCTGGGGAATGTGGACATCAAGCGCGTCCAGCAGGGCCTGGGTGCGGCTGACAGCCGCGCCAAACAGACGGCCGGTTCCGTCCCACGCGCTGGCATAAGGCAGCGCCCCGCTATCCCTGAAAACGCCATCGAACAGGGCGCTATGGCGACGCTGCAGGCGCGTTACAGTCTCTGGAATTTCGCCGCTGCACAGTTCAAGACAGAATTGTTCCGCCGCTTCCGGCTGATTCAGAGTTTCACCAATGGACCGCAAGGCTGCCTGACCCTGCTTTGTGCGGGCCGCTGCCACACGCTCTGCATCGAAAGGCGTGAGGAACAACTGCGCCAGCCATTCAGCAACACAGATCAGATCGTATGGAACTTCAGCGGCATGTCCTGAAACGTGTACGCGGTTGTTCATATCAGAGGCCCCCGGACTGCGTGTTCAGGTCACGGGAATGATTCTGCAGATATGACAGCATCAGGCGGTACTGGTCATCGGTCAAAGATGTGAATCGCTTCATGGAACGCATGGTGCCGATCCACTGATTCGCCGTGAAGTTGGCCGGTTGCGACAGCACATGGCATGCTGCACAAGCACGCTGATATGCAACCTGGCTGTAGTCCCACAGGGCCTGCCGGTCAGTGTGCAATTCGGCACTGTCGGTCCAGAGGCTCAGCTCAACCGGAGCCCACACCTGCTCTGTTTCTTCGTCCACGACTTCCGCACCACGCTGGGCAGCTTCAGCAGCGGCGTCTCCGAGAACCGCCATCATGACGCGCTGGCCTTGTGCCTGATAAACGACCGATGGCGCATCAACCTGTTGCCATCCCTTCAGCAGTACTTGAATCCTGTCGCCATCCTGCTGCAGCACGGTCGCCAGAGCACCGCCAAGCAGCTTGCCTTCTTCGGGCTGCGCCCCACCGACATGTCCGGCATCCAGCCAGGCATTCTTGGTGGCCACCACGGCGACCGTGCTGCCTTGCCTGATCTCTGATGCGGGTGAAGTCGGCATATCGGCCCGGACTTCGACTGTCTGGGGAAGCATGACCAGCTGATCTGTCCAGTTGGGTTCTGGCATGCCGGGCGCAGCCTTGTCCACCGCCGGAATATGCTTGAGATACAGCGCCATTGCCTGCAGATCCTCGAAGGGCAGCTGCGAGGTGTTTTCAATGACTTTCGCCATATCGCCATCGGAAGCCCGCCCAATCGGATTCACGCCGGTTTTGAGATAGTTGGCAATGGCCGCAACCGACCAGTACCCAATGCCGACCTCGCTGGGAGTGATATTGGCGACATGAGTGATGCCATCTGCGCTCGGCCCGCCGCCATAGCGCAGGTCGTTGACGACATCGCCCATGAACCCGCGCGGCGAATGGCATTCTGCACAGTGCCCCGCCCCTTCAACCAGATAGGCGCCACGTATGTATTGGTCGGTATCCACCCCTGCCGGAATGGATGCAGGAAGATCGCGCTTGCCATCCAGAAAGGCCAGGCGCCAGAGACCTACCCCACGACGCATGTTGTAGGGAAACTTCAGCTCATGATGAGGAACCGCGTTCTCGACGGGCGGCAGGGACATCATGTACGCATACAGGTTGCGGACATCTTCGCCGGAAAGATGTTTGTAAGACGTGTAGGGAAACGCCGGATAAAGGTTTTTGCCATCGGGCCAGACCCCGCCCGGGCCGACACCTTCCCGGACAGCCCGATCGAATTGTTCCAGCGTCCAGTTCCCGATGCCGTTCTTTGGATCGGGGGAAATATTGGGCATGTGAAACACACCAAAAGCCGTTTCCTGCGCCCGGCCCCCACCCAGCAAGGTGTCATCGTTCTGGCCTGGCGTCTGGTGACAGGTCGCGCAGTTTGACGCAACAAATACGTGCCGGCCTATTTCAAGGTCTGCGCTTTCAAGATCGGGCAGTGTGCGCCCCGAATTGAATACAGACCACACCCAGGGCGACGTTAACAGGACAAAACCAAAAAAACCGCCTAACACCACACCCCAGAACAGCTTGTACAGCTTCTCTCGATTGTTCGTTGCCATTTAGCTTGCTCCAGTTGTATCGACAAATTGCCGGTTTCAAGAACACCCAAAACAATACAATTTGTTTCTAGGATGATATTTTATGTATCTAATGTGAACAATCGTTAACCCGTATATACATTAAGATACAGCCACCAAAA
>JAAZDZ010000086.1 GCA_012512545.1 Alcaligenaceae bacterium
AATATTGCGCCGTTTTTGAGCGTTTTTCACATTCGATACAGTAAGGGATTAATAATGTATCTACTGCGAGTGCTCTTTCCACTGCTTGTCGCCACACCGCTGGCGCTGCAGCCAGCTCATGCCCAACCCTATGAAACGCAACCGGAGGCGGCGCCCCCTGCAGTCATCCAGGCACTGGAAGCCCAGGGCGTCAGCAATATCCGGGAATTCGACGCGGGCCAGGGCGTGCGCGGTTTCGCCGGGGTAGCGGGAGACCAGCCAGTGGCCATCTATGTGCTGCCAGACGGCCATGCCATCGCAGGCACGCGTCTGGACAGCAAGGGCGATATTCTGGACAAGGAAACCGTGGAAAACCTGGTGGCCAAACCCATGAGCGACCAGACCTGGGCGTCATTGGAAACTACACCCTGGGTGTTGGACGGCGAAGCCGACGCGCCTCGCATCATCTATGTATTTACCGACCCCAACTGCCCGTATTGCCATCTGTTCTGGGAAGCCTCGCGCCCCTGGGTGGAAGCCGGAAACGTGCAGCTGCGGCATTTGCTGGTTGGCATGCTCAAAGAGGACAGCCCCGCCAAGGCCGCGGCCATCCTTGGCTCAACAGACACATCAGCCGCGCTTCAGAAGCATGAGCTCAGTTACGACCAGGGCGGCATTTCCCCCCTTGAGAGCATTCCCGACGATATATTGGAGATCCTGGAAGAAAATCAGCTTCTGATGATGACCATGGGCTTCAGGGGCACGCCCGGCATCATGGTGCTGGATGACGGAGGGGTGATTCAGAAGTACAACGGCATGCCTCGCGACGACGCCCTGGCCGATGTTCTGGGGCCGCGCTGAAAGGCATCCACCATGAGCAGAATCTATCTCGATTACAACGCCAGCACGCGGGTCGCTTCGAGTTTCCGCCCGTGCTGGCTGGCGTGGGGATGGGTGTTCATTCTGGCACAAAAACCTTGCCTTGCATCATGGCCAGCACAGTCTTGATCACCAGCGCAGCAATGACAAGGGTGGCGATCAGCAACAGGCCGCCACCCAGCGCCAGGTAGAAGTCTGCGCCGCTGCGGGCCGCCATTTCCAGCGTGGCGATGGCGATGGCAGCCAGCGGGAAGGAATAACCCCACGCCGTCAGGAAAAAGGGTATGCGCAGAAAACGGCGTGCCTGGGCAGCCAGCAGCAATGTCAGAAACAGCGCAATGAAATAGAGCAGGCGGGCGAAGACATCAAGCTGACCGCCGTTGAGCGCCAGATACGCCAGAAACCCCACAGCAGGGGGTGCGATCAGGATGAACAGCGTAGGTTGCAGCTTGACGGGCAGGGGGTCGTAAAAGAACAGCCGGTACAGAACGAGTGTCATCAGCACTGCCCAGAATACGATTCCGACACTGAAGAAAAACCAGCTGACATCGGCAGGCGCATATTGCATGCCAGATATCGGCACAATGATGTTGCCGACTGCCGGAATGAACCAGGCGGCTGTCAGTTGCGGGATTTTGAACTGTGAGCGAAACAGCCAGATGCTTAAGGTCATCAGCGTCAATAACAGATGGGCGGCGGCGCCTGCCGCCCACATCCAGCGCGCCAGGGCGGGGGCCGCAGGCGACCACACGACAGCCAGAAGCAGCAGACCAATGGAAATGGCTGCGAAGAAATTGAGTTTGACGGGATGCGCGCGTTCAGCTTCAACTGCTGCCGGAAAGCGCGCGATCTTGAGCAGATAAATGCCAGATAAAGCCAGCCATGTTGCCGATGCAACCCAGCGTAGCAGGTCGGAAACGACTGCGGGCGTGCCCAGCACGTGAAATGCCTTCATCCAGGCGATGGTCAGCCCGGCCAGCCCCATTACGGTAGCGAACAGAGCGACTGGAAAATGCTGCAGCCAGCCAGACTCCTGCGCTGCAACAGTTGGCGTGGAATCAGCAGGCGCCAGGGGGTTGATGGCCTCGGCAGCGTTGTTTGTATTCACTCTTTGAACTCCGTCAATCATCTATATTAGATAATGATGAACTAATGTGATTGGCGGGGTCAAGTGATGCTGCGGAAAATGCGGGGAAAGTGGCATAAACATCCTCCCCGCGAGGGGAGGATGTCTGAATCACGCCTTATTGCGGAGTGATGTTGTTTTCTTTGATGACCGTATCCCAGATTTTGGAATCGGTTTCAATGCGCTCAGCCATGCCTTGGGG
>JAAZDZ010000014.1 GCA_012512545.1 Alcaligenaceae bacterium
CCGAATTGAGCGTGGATGAAAACCTGTCGCTGGGCAGCTTGCCGCCTCGCTATTGGCCCGATGGCCAGCCCGCCGCCAATTGGAGCAAAGACGATCTCTACGAATTGTTCCCCCCGCTGCAGGCCCTGCGCGACCGGCCTGCGGGAAACCTGAGCGGTGGCGAGCAGCAGATGCTGACCGTGGCGCGCAGCCTGATGGGCAACCCGTTTCTGCTTCTGCTGGACGAGCCCTCGGAAGGCGTCGCGCCCATTGTGGTGCGGCAGATGGTGGAGATGATTCATGCGCTCAAGGCCCGGGGCACCAGCATTCTGCTTTCGGAACAGAACCTGCCGTTCGCCCGGCTGGTGGCCGACCGCGCCTATGTGCTTGAAAAAGGCATGATCCGCTACAGCGGCGCCATGAGCGTGTTGCTGAACGATGAAAACCTCAAGCGCCAGTATTTGACGCTTTGATGGTTTCAATCGTATAGCAGGGGAGCAAGCCGGTCTGCTTCTACGGCAAGCCTGTATACGCGTTTGAGATAAAGGTGGCAGTCGTGTTCCCATGAGAAACCGATGCCGCCGTGAACCTGGACGGACAGCTTGACAGCCTCTCTGGCTGCCGCAGTGACCAAGCGTGTTGCCTGGTTAGCTAAACGAGGTTCGACGGTGTTGCCTGCACGCAATAATGCTTCGATAGCATAACGCCCGTTATCCAGGGCTATCCAGGCATTGACCAAAGGATGTTTGATCGCTTGAAATTGCCCGATAGGTTTACCGAATTGCTCGCGTTCTTTAGCGTAAGCAATAGCCATGTCCAGAGAGGCGGCGGCGCTTCCCTGCAGTTGAGCAAGCAGAAAGGCCAGATAGTTCTGCAGTATCGGCAGGACATGCTCTGGAGATAAAGAGGTATGGCATAAGGGTGCCCCGTTAAGCCGGGCAAGTTGTATGGAAGGATCCAATCCCGGTACGGGTTCAAGCTGCTGGTTCGTATAGCGCGCGAGTATCCAATCGTTCTGTTTCCGGCTTAAACGCAGGTATTGTGCGTCAGGCCCGTAAGCGTCGATCCAGGCGGCCTGATCGTCGTGCAGGTCAGTGCGGATGCTGGCAGGATGTTGCCCCAGATCCAACACTATTTCCTGTTCTTCCAGCAAGGGGTATTTTTCTACCAGCGCGTTAGCAAGAAACGTGGATGGGCCGTACGGGAGAGTCAGCAGCGAGCGGCCAGCATATTCTCCCATGAGAAGGATGCCATCGCCGTATTCTTGTTGAAACTCTTGTGAGCAGGCATCCAGCCAGCCGCCCTTTGACAGCTCCCCCCAGAGCGCGCGCTGGGAAGGGGCATCAGCAGGCAGTGTTTTGCGCGCATATGAAGGTGTATGTTGCTCCAACAACAGGCGTCCGAAGGTAGAAGATAGCAGGGTTCTGATTTCGTTATTCATATCAAGCCTTGTCTTTAGGCAGACCGAGCAGGCGCTCACCGACTATATTGCGTTGTATTTCTGAAGTGCCTGCCACAATGGTCTCGGCTCGCGACCACAGAAACTCGCGCTGCACCGATGATGGAACGGCATATTCGCCGTTGCTGTTCGGGGCGATGATAGCTTGTTCGCCCAGCAGCTCCAGGCGCAGCTCCCAGATACGTTGACGGACCTCGCTCCAGGTAAGCTTTAGCATGGCTCCATTGATGCCCGGAGTATCTCCCTGGGCAACCTGCTGCAACATTCTGTCCACCCGCCATCTAACGATCTGGCATTGGTCTTCCAGGTTTTGTACACGATGAGAATGGATGGCATGTTCGGATGGCGGTAGCGCTGCTTGCGCCAAAGCTGCTTTCAATTGCTCCAGCTCGCTCTCCAGCTGGATCACACGGGGCAGAAAGTAAATACCTCGTTCGTATTCGGCTGCAGCCATGGCTATTTTCCAGCCTTCACCGGTCGCCCCCAGGATGTTGTCTGGCGTGACGAGGGCTGCCTCAAACACGATTTCGTTATAGTCGGCCTCCCCGGTCATCTGACGTATTGGCTCTACGAGTACGCCTTGCGCTTCCATGTCGATCAACATGAAACTCAGCCCACGATGGGCTTTGCTGCCAGGCTCGGTACGGACGAGGGCAAAACACCACTTCGCCAAGTGCGCTTGCGTTGTCCAGATCTTTCGCCCGTTGACCTCCCAGCCATCGGAGGCAGGTCGGGCTCGCGTATGCACAGAGGACAAATCGGAGCCTGTAAGCGGTTCGGAGTACCCTTGGCACCAGATTTCCGTGCCGTTGAGTATGCCAGGTAAAAAACGGGATTTTTGTTCTGGAGTGCCAAAACGCAGCAACGTGGGGGCGAGAATGGAATGCGCAATGCTGTTGATGGGTTGTGGAGCACCCATGCGCGCGCATAATTCATGAAAAGCGATCAGCGTGGCTGTCGGCAGTTCTCGGCCGCCGTACTCTTTGGGCCAGCTCAAGGCGATCAGAGCAGCTTCGCATAATCGCCTGTTCCACTCTTTCCTGCATTCTTGCGTGTGTGATTCTGTAGCCGGGTAGCGTGTGCGAAGCGCAGCCAGGTTGGAGATCAGCCAGTCTTCACTGTCTTTAAGAAAATGATCGTTACGTATCATGGCTATAACAGATAAGTGGCTATTGTGATTTCAGTATGAGAGGCGGATGGAGGACGCGTATGGGCCCATCAATCCAATTTGAAAGTTCGTCGACTTCGAAGCCTTCTATGAGTGCGACCGGCGTGAAAGCGCCTTCATGCAAATGGAAGATGCCGATATCGCTGTAAACCCGGGAGACGACCCGGAGTCCGGTGATCGGCAGGCTGCAGGATTCCCGCAGGCGA
>JAAZDZ010000087.1 GCA_012512545.1 Alcaligenaceae bacterium
AGGCTATATAGATGGGCGCACTTCCTTGCCCAGGTTCAGCATCAGCCGGTTGGCCCACGCGAAAATGGCGGCCGAGCCAATGATGTCGCGTATTTGCTCGGGAGTGACACCACTGCTCAGCAGAGGCTGAATCTGCTCATTGCCGAATGTGGCGGGCGTTTGTGTGAGGGCAATGGACATCTGCACGATGGCGCGCTCACGCGCTGACGTCCCGGCGGTAAGAGGGGCCTCGAAAAGCTGAACGATTACATCGTTGCGTTTGGTCAGTTGCTCAAACCGCTGGGCATGAACCGATGCGCAGTACACACAGCCGTTGACGCGCGAAACCGCGGTCGAAGCCAGTTCGCGTTCGGCGCGGGACGCGCCTCCCGGCGCATACATGAGGGCATTGAAAACCAGGCTGCGCTGTTCCAGCAGTTCGGGCGCCTGAATCAGCAGCATGTAATAGTCTGATTCCCTGGCTTTAGGGTGGCTTGTATCCAGAATACGCTTTTGATCTTCCGTCAGGGCGCTTGCTTCCTGAGTCGGCAACCAGCTTTCCCAGTCCAGCGTTGCGTTGGTGAACCCTTCAATCTCGAAAATCTGTCCCGGAGGAGGCAGGTGCGCAGGGTGGATAAAGTCCCCGGTGTCCTTGCTTTCAGCGCCAGGCCCGGTTGTGATATCTGCCGCTTCCTGCAGCGCTTTCAGGCCAATGATGCTGCGAGTCTGATAGCTTACATAACCGATCACCTGCGCCAGGGTGATAATTTCGGGGACTGACCAGCCCGCCGCTACCAGGCCCAGCAGCGCTTCGCGGTTGGCAGTGGAAGGGTGAATGGCGAGCGAGCGGGTGTAATCGGCCAGGGCATTCAATGCCGCTGACGAAGATTGCCGTCCTGCCAGCACATCAACATGATCGGACGAGGGCTGTAACGCGGTCAGCTGCTCGCGGTAGAGCGTTGCCAGGGCTTCAGGGCCCGTGGCGTCTGCCAGCAGAGCTGCCACCAGAAAACGGTCCTGGCGCTGTATGGCGCTCAGGCCCGGCGCGTGAAAGGCCAGTTCATGAAACGCCTGTGTGGCCTGGACGACCTTGTTGCGCGCATGGCGCAGCGTATGAAGCGCGTCACCCGGGCCAATGCCGAGTATCTGATCAATGACGTCCGCCGGAATTTGGGTGGTTTGCATTTTGGGCACTCTTTATGAGATTTCTGACTATTCGCGAGGCAGGGGGACTTCCACCCACTCGTCGCCGTCGAGTTCCGGCTCGGAATAGGCTTGCAATTGCGCGAAGTGTTCCTCGATGTCCTCTTGCAGGAATGACGCACACAAGGCGCGCGCCAGGCGTTGCGCTCCATCGCTGATCTGGGGGATGTCGCCGGCCACTGTGCCATGGCTCAGGGTTGACGGGTAGCAGAAGCAGTGGATTCGCTCCAGCCCAGGGCATGAATGACCCGGCCTTGGCTGGAACTCGAATGCTTCGCCAAGATCGGGCGAGTCAAACAATTCAATATCTTCTTCGCCGGCTGACGGCTGGTAGCGGTCGCCCCAACGGCGTACTGAGGGCGCAAATGCGGAGAACTCGGGCCGTTGCTCCAGGTTGATGCGAAAACCCGTGCTGAAGATGACAATGTCCGTATCCAGTGGCCCCTGGTTGGTGACCAGACGTACCGAACCATCGGGATTCACACTCACGGACTCGACCCATACATGAGTATGGAAATAGGCGTTCGGGAATCTGGAAACGCGCAGCGTGCTGCCTTTTGGGGGCGGCACCTGGGCGGTATTGATGTAGTGACGGATACGCCACTTCCATTCGTCAGGAAGTTTCCAGAAACCGTGAGCCATGCCGGGGCTGCCCGCCCCCTTGGATTTATTGATGCGAGGGATTTGTGCGCGCCGCGCCAACAGATGTACCGCCTGCGCGCCGTTTTCCAAGGCGGTTGCAGCGCAGTCCATGGCCGAAGCGCCTGCGCCGATCACAACAATGCGCTTGTCCTTGAAATCGCCGTCATTCCATAGGTCAGATGAGTGGAAACGACGCTCTGCGGGAACTTCCTGCGCCCAGTCGGGCATCCAGCCGCCGCCCAGCCCGTCACGACCGGTAGCGAGAATCACGCGGCGCGCCAGGATTTCGCTGACCTCGCCGCTATCGAGGTTTTTCAGCGTCAGGCGGGCATAACCGTCGGCCGTCGGCTCAATGCGTTCCGCCCGCATCCGGTTGCGCACCGTTACGCCAGAAACGCGTTTCAGCCAATGCAGGTATTCGGCCCACTGCGGGCGCGGAATCTTGTCAAGCTCAGCCCATGCCTGCTCACCGAACTGCGCGGTGAACCAGGCCCGGAACGTAAGGCTCGGAATACCCAAAGCGGGGCCGGTGAGCTCTTTCGGGGAGCGCAGGGTTTCCATCCTGGCGGTTGTCAGCCATGGGCCTTCCAGCTGGTCGGGTGCCTGATCGTAAACCACTGCAGGTATGCCGCTGTGCTGCAAGGCGGTCGCGGCACAGATTCCCGCCATGCCCCCTCCGATTATGGCAACGGGCAAAAGCGGCTGATCACCGACCTTTTTCTCCGCGACCCAGGCGCTGGCGGGCAGGTTCAGGTACGAAAGTTCCGCACGCAGCCTCTCTTCGAGGCGCAGCAGGTCTGGGGATGAGGATGGACTGGGTTGCATGACGATGAAAGCGACGATAAACGTCGCATTATCTGTTAATTCCCCAAAAATTATAAGCGTCGATAATTTATATGCATATTACTTATAAGCTTAGGCGCCCTGGTTGGCAAGGTGGGTTCGGTCTTCACCTCTACAGCCACTCAGCACGGCGGCCAGGAGTCCACCATTCTTACTTTTCACCCGGTGCTGCTGCATCTGGGCTTTATCGTGGTCGGCCTGCCTTACGCCTTCCAGGGGCAGATGGGCGTGACGGAAGTCATGGGCAATTCACCCTATGGCGCCTCGACCATCGCCGATGGCGACGGTTCGAGCCAGCCCAGCCAGGTTTCGGCCGGGCAGGTCTCAGTCAGATATTGCTTTTGTCAGCACTTCAAACACTCAGGCGTCGGCAGACTGGGCGACATTGAAACGCAGGAAGTCGTGGCGCTCAACGACCTGGTTTGCATGTGGTCATGCTGGTCTGTGCATGCTCTACTCAAGGCTGTGATAAGGAGTTGGTACTGATTACCTGCTGCCAGATTGTGATTTGTCGCTATGATTAGTACTTTGCTTTGGCGCGCAAGCGCGCCGTTGTCTGTGCAGCGTCTGTCAGAGGCCACTGCTGCGGTATAAACACTGTCGTACCTCACACAAAATGATGTCTGTCGAAACCTTGCTGTTGTTCATTCCTGCGTGCTTCGCGCTGAATCTGGCTCCGGGGCCAAACAACCTGTTATCCGTGTCCAACGCTACTCGTTATGGATTCTGGACAGCTTCAGGCGCAGGCGTCGGGCGACAGCTCGCGTTTGCTGGCATGATCGCGATTGCTGCGGCGGGGCTTGCCACTGTTCTGCAAACCTCGATACTGCTTTTCTACGTAATCAAGGTTATAGGGGCCGTTTATCTTTTTTACCTGGCCTTTCAACTATGGCGAGCATCCCCAACAGCGGACGAAGGGCACGGGGCCATAGCGGCAAAACAGAACATCCACGCGCTTGCCCGCCAGGAATTTTTTGTCGCTGTGGGTAATCCCAAAGCGATACTGATTTTCACGGCTTTTCTTCCGCAGTTTGTCGATTTATCCAAACCAGCGGGGCCACAGTTCGCCATCCTGGGGCTGTTGTTCCTGGGTTTGGAGTGTTTTGCCATCGCAGCCTATGCCTACATCGGAAGCCATCTCCGAAGCTGGTTCGCGGAGCCTGAGCGCCAGCGCGTTTTCAACCGCATCTGCGCTTCCTTGCTTGGTGTTGCAGGCATAGGTCTGCTTGCCGCCAGGAAATCCACCGCGGGCTCCTGACAGGCCCCCCCTCCCCAGCGTGTACCCGAACGGCCTCCATCGCGGAGGCCCGTGACAGCACTCAGGCGCCGAATAAACCATCATGTGCGGCTTTGCACAAGCGCTGCTTCTGGCGGCTGACTTACAGGGTTACCCCAGCAGCGCGCCGCCGGCCCAAAATGCGGCATATAAAAGCGCGCTGAAATAGACCACCGTCAGTACCGTGCCGAGATAGCCCAGCAGAACAAACACGCCATCGCGTTGAATCATGCCTATGGTCAGCAGCAAGATGCCGACTGCCGGCGCCGTGTTGGAAAACGGAATCAGCCCGAAAGGCGCCATCAGCAGGATGCCGCCAAACACCAGGACGCAGCCGTTGATGGCCGTCATGCGCCCGGCGGTCATGCTGAGCGCGCGCGGCCGCACCCAGGCGTCAAGGCGCGAGACGATACTTACACCCTTGCGCAAGGCAGGCAATAATTTCTTGGCATCGAGTTCGCGATCCAGAATTTTTGCAGGCAGCCACGGCATGCGGTTCAGGGTAATGGCCACCGACAGCAGAACGATAGCTGCGCCGAAAACCGTGGACACCCCGGGTATCGAGACGGGGATCAGAAAAGGCAGCGTGGCCAGCGCACACAGCAGCAGCAACCCCTGTTCGCCAATGGCGGACATCAATTGGCGCAAAGTGACCGTCTCGCCCTGTATGCCGTCAATGGTACGGGCCAGAGTGACGCTGAGTGAGTCAGTAGTGTCGTTGAAATGCATTGAGAGGGCCTTGCCCTGATAGCCGGGCCAATTGTTTGAACGAGTAAGACCTCGCTTACTATACAGAGAGCATATCTTAGCGTGACAGTTGTTTGCACTGTAAAAGCCCGGCATTTCGTATGATGCAGCCTGGATTATTCCCCTGTACCGCCACTGATTAAGGACGCCGGCCATGAACGACCTCACTTCGCTTTCCAGAGAACTTCTCGCGCAACTGGAGGGCGCGCCCATGCAGCAGCTGTCGAAGCAGCTCAACACGGATACGGCGCAAACCTCGTCGGCAGTCAATGCCGCACTGCCATTGCTGTTTTCAGCCTTGGGCCGAAACGCTCAGCAAGGCGGCGCAGCTTCCCTGATGCAGGCTTTGCAGCGCGATCATGCGGGCAATGGCGGTGTCGGGCAGCTGTTGAGCGGTCTGCTGGGTGGGGGCCAAAACGGAAACCGAGATGGCGCCGCCATACTGGGCCATATATTTGGTCAGGGTCAGCAGGCGCGCGTCGAAACGAGTCTGGGGCAGGCGACCGGAATCGGCAACCACAGCGGCGATCTATTGAAATTGCTTGCGCCCATTGTGATGTCATTCCTCGCGCAGCGAGTGCAGAGCAATCACCTTGATGCCGATGCATTGGGCCGTACAC
>JAAZDZ010000088.1 GCA_012512545.1 Alcaligenaceae bacterium
GATAGAGCTTGCGCCCTTCGCTTTGCCGGAACATATTGTGCAGGGCCAGCAACGCCTTGCGCTGCCTGGCCACAATCAACAAGCCGGATGTTTCGCGATCAAGCCGATGGGCGAGTTCCAGAAAACGCGCTTCCGGGCGGGCCGCCCGCAATTGCTCGATCACTCCGAACGACACGCCGCTGCCGCCATGAACCGCCACGCCCGCCGGCTTGTCAATCACCAGCATGGCGTCGTCCTCGTAGACCACCGGAAAAGCGAAGGGTGGCACCTTGCGCGGTTCATCGGCGGCAGGCAGACGCAAAGGCGGAATCCGCAGCATGTCGCCTTCGGCCAGACGATAGTCGGCCTGAACCCGCCCTTTGTTCACGCGCACCTCACCACCGCGGATGGCTTTGTAAATATGACTTTTTGGAACGCCTTTGCAGACCTTGATGAGGAAATTATCGACCCGCTGACCGGCGGAATCCGGCCCGATGGTCAACATGCGCACCGCAGGACGCCCGGGCTGTGAAGAAGATGTTTTACGCTTGGGGAAAACAGGCATATAATCGCGTCAGCCTATAGAAGCTGAAAAAACGCCGACGTAGAGATGCAAGGGTGCGTCTCCGTTGGGCGAACGGGCTCCATTGTACTGCCACACTTTCAGCTTCTGGGTCATTAGGTCGCCGGGCAGGCCCGTCACATGACAAGCGGAAGAAAAAGATACCCGCTACATGGCGAAGAGCTGATTTCCGCGTGCGGCAATGAATTTCAGCAGGTTTTGTCATCGTATTTTTGCACCAGTCGTACCAACGTACGGCTGCGTTTCCAGTCATTTTTTATATCGTCAACCACTACAGTGAAATTGACCCCTGTGCTGACTGAACCGCGCATCCGCAACCGCCGCTGCGCCGTGCCATCCTGACAAATCGGGGGGCGCTGTTCAATTACGTCAAACTGCCCCCTCTTCCTTCTGAGCATTCAACGCCCCACACCGAGTGACCCGCGGTCGTGCGCCGATTAACGGTGCGCCATGACTACGGAGAATCACCCTCATGAAACGGATGTTGTTCAATGCAACGCATCAAGAAGAACTACGCGTTGCCATTGTCGATGGTCAGAAGCTGATTGACCTCGACATAGAATCCGCCGGGCGTGAACAACGCAAAGGCAATATCTACAAAGGCGTCATCACCCGCATCGAACCAGGTCTCGAAGCCTGCTTCGTCAACTACGGCGAAGAGCGCCACGGTTTTCTTCCCTTCAAGGAAATCGCCCGCAACTACTTCAAGGAAGGCGTGGATGTCCGCACAGCGCGCATTCAGGATGCCCTCCACGAAGGCCAGGAACTCATTATCCAGGTTGAAAAGGAAGAGCGCGGCAATAAGGGCGCAGCCCTGACCACCTTTATCTCGCTGGCTGGCCGCTATCTGGTGCTCATGCCCAACAATCCGCGCGGCGGCGGCGTATCGCGCCGTGTGGAAGGCGAAGACCGCCAGGAACTGCGCGAAGCCATGGAGCAGCTCAACACCCCACAGGGAATGAGCATCATTGCCCGCACGGCAGGCATTGGCCGCAGCGTCGAAGAACTGCAGTGGGATCTTTCCTATCTGCTGCAGCTCTGGAACGCCATCGACGGCGCTGCCCGCGAAAACAAAGCCCCTATTCTCATCTACCTGGAGTCCAGCCTGGTCATCCGGGCCATCCGCGACTACTACTCGCCCGAAATCGGTGAAATCCTCATCGACACCAGCGATATTTTCGAGCAGGCCACCGCTTTCATGAGCGTGGTCATGCCCGACAACGTCCAGAGGGTGAAGTTCTATCACGACGACATCCCGCTGTTCTCGCGCTTCCAGATCGAGCACCAGATCGAAACCGCTTATTCGCGCACGGTGCAACTGCCCTCGGGCGGCTCGGTGGTCATTGACCATACCGAAGCGCTGGTGGCCATCGACGTCAACTCGGCGCGTGCCACGCGCGGGGCCGACATCGAGGAAACCGCCCTGCGCACCAACCAGGAAGCCGCCGATGAAGTGGCCCGCCAGCTACGCCTGCGAGATCTCGGCGGCCTGATCGTGATCGACTTCATCGACATGGAGGACAACAAGAACCAGCGCGCGGTGGAACAGCGTCTGCGCGACGCCCTGCACTTTGACCGCGCCCGCGTTCAGATGGGCAAGATCTCGCGTTTCGGGCTGATGGAACTGTCCCGTCAGCGCCTGCGTCCTGCCCTCAACGAAGGCTCCCACGTCACCTGCCCGCGCTGCACCGGCACAGGCGTGATCCGCGACGCGGAATCCAGCGCCCTGCACGTGCTGCGTCTGCTGCAGGAAGAAGCCATGAAAGAAGGCACGGCTGCCCTGCACGCTCAGGTACCGGTCGATGTCGCAACCTTCCTGTTGAACGAGAAGCGCAACGACATCTCCAAAATCGAGTCGCGCCTCAAGATCAACCTGGTGCTCATCCCCAACAAGGCGCTGGAAACCCCTCACCATCACATCGAGCGTCTGCGTCACGACGACCCGCGCCTGGACGACAGCAAATCCAGCTTCGATCTGGTCAGCGAAACCGAACAGCCCTCCACATGGGCCCCCACGCGCGCCCAGGATGCCAAGCCGCGCCCCGAAGCGCTGGTCAAGAGCATTACCCACGCGCAACCCGCGCCCGTGCATCACCCCAAGGC
>JAAZDZ010000089.1 GCA_012512545.1 Alcaligenaceae bacterium
AAGGTTGACGCGATTGTGGGTTCGTCGGCCAGCCTGGTGACCATTGCGTTTACCCGCGAAAACGAGCGCTACAAGGTGCCGGTTGTCAACGGCATGGCGGGGTCGCCCACAATTACCGAGCAGGGCTACAAGTACACATGGCGCATTAACATGACCGATGCCCAGCTGGACACCAAGGCGGTCGAGCACTTCGTTGAAAACAAGAATCTCGAAAGGATTGCCTTCCTGGTGGAAAACTCCGATTACGGTAAGCCGCCTACCCAGGCTGCTGCTGAGCGTGCCAAGGAACTGGGAGCCACCGTCACGACCTACGAGGAATACAACCGTGGCGAAACCGACTTCAAGGCGCAGCTTTCCAAGATCAAGGACACCAACCCGCAAGCTCTGTTTGTCCATGGCTACTACACCGAAGGGTCGATCATCGCCCGTCAGGTGAAGGAACTGGGCCTGGATGTCACGCTGATGGTGAACATGGGCCAGGGTGTGCCCAAATTCATGGAGCTGGCTGGCGATGCGGCCAATGGCGCGGTATTCCCCACCACCTGGCTGCCGGGTCTGGACAATGATCTGTCAAGGAATTTCGAGCAAGCCTACAAGGACAAATACGGCTCGGAGCCGGGCGCATTTGAAGCCGGTACCTACGACGCCATTTTCACAGTGCTGGAAGCAGCCAAACGTGGCGGCGGAGCGACACCCAAGCAGATCCAGGAAGGTCTGACTCAGATCGAGGGTTACGAAATCCTGATGGGCGACATCCGCTTTGACGAGAAGCAGCAAAACGGCGGCGAGGTTCGTCTTGCTACCTTCAAGGAAGGCAAGATCGTTCCGTTCAACTAGAGATTATCCAGTACATCGCTAAGGGTTCGTCCTGGCTTATTGGCGGGTCCGGGGTGACGCGGAAACATTCTGCGCCGCCCCGGGCGGATAAGCCATGTCATGGTGCATAGGAGTAGGAAATGGCATTTCAGTATGTCAAAGTGGGTGGTTCGCCTTACGAGATCGGCATGCAGCTGGCCCAACAGGCGGGTGAGAAGATCAATCGCTGCATTGATTTGTATGCTGAGCTGTTCGCTTCGGTGGGCGTAAGCTGGGAACAGGCAGTGGAGCGCGCCCAGGTTTATGTGCAGGCCATCGAAAGCTATGACCCTGACATCCTGGCCGAAATGCAGGGGATGGCCGACGGGCTGAAGCGCCCCCTGATCGATATTGTTACGCTCAACGCCCGCTCGGAAGTCATTTTCTCGGCGGCAGCACTGGATGGCTGCACAACATTGTCGGTGCTGCCTTCGCGTTCCGATGGGCACACCTATGTGGCCCAGAACTGGGACCATTACATTCGATACCACGATGTCATGCTGACAGTGGAAATCGAGCAGCAGAACAAGCCGCGCATTCTGATGGTGACCGAGGCCGGCCTGGTCGGAAAGATCGGCATGAATGACGCCGGGCTGGGTGTGTGTTTCAACGCGCTGGGATGCGAAGGAACCCCCGGTGGTCTGCCGGTGCACTGCGCAGTGCGGGGAGCGCTCAATTCACGCTCGCTGGGCGAGGCGATCGGGGCCGCCATTCAGCAGAAGTCCGCCAATGGCGTGAACCTGCACGTGGCTTCCAAGGAAGGCATTGCAGCCAGCATTGAGCTTTCCAACGATGGTTACGACGTGTTGTTCAATCAGGATGGCGTGCTGGCGCATACCAATCATTTCATCAGCCCGAAGCTGGTTCACAGCGTGAAAGACAAATTCCCCGAAAGAGCGCCGGACACCTACATCCGCCTCGGGGTGGCGCGGCAGCGGCTGGAAAACCATGACGGCCCTATCAATATTGGCGCTATCAGCGAAATATTGCGCGACCACAAAAACTACCCGGACTCTATCTGCCGTCACGCAGAAAGCGATCCCAGGCCGGTTGGCAAGCGTGGCAATATCTTTGAGACGGTATTCTCCATCGTGACCAATCTGGACGAAGGCGCCATGCATGTAGCGAGCGGCTGCCCCTGCCAGACGGAATACGACAGCTATCGCTTCGGAGCGCAGTCATGATGAGTGCAGCAGCGCTTGTCCAGGCTTATCGCAAGGGTGAGAAGTCTCCGGTGGATGTGATTGACGAGACGCTGGAGGCGATCGAGGCATCTGCTTTGAATGCCTTCATCACGGTATGTGGCGATCAGGCCAGAGAAGAAGCCAGGGCAGCCGGGCAGCGGCTGTCCGCAGGGAAGACTGGGGGGGCGCTGGTGGGCGTGCCCGTGGCGGTCAAAGATCTGGTGGATGTTGCCGGATACCGCACCACCATGGGGTCGGAGCAGTATCTGGATAATGAAGCCAGCACGGATGCTGAAGTGATCCGCCTGCTGCGCAAAGAAGGCGCCATCATTATCGGCAAAGCCAATACGCATCAGTTCGCCTATGGTTCCACCGGCGACCGCTCCTATTTTGGCCCGGTAAAGAATCCCGTTGATCCATCGCGGATGCCCGGCGGGTCCAGCAGTGGTTCGGCAGTCGCAGTGGCTACGGGCCTGGCCTGGGGCGCAGTCGGCACGGATACCAGTGCTTCCATCCGTCTGCCGGCGGCTTTGTGCGGGGTGGTCGGCATGAAGGCGTCGCAGGGGCTTGTTTCTACACGCGGAGTATTTCCGCTTTCAAAAACCCTGGATCACACCGGCCCGATTACCAACTGTGTGCAGGATAATGCGCTTTTTCTTGAGGTCATGGCGGGGCGCGAGCCAGGCAGCTATTCCCGCAAGCTCAGGCTGGGTGTGCAAGGGCTGAAAATTGGCGTACCGCAGAATTTCTTTACGGACTTTCTCTCCCCGGCGGTTGCTAACAGCCTTCAGGAAGCCGCCCGGGCGCTTGAGGCGGCGGGCGCCAGGGTCACGCCTATAGAAATTGAACATATCCAGCAGATTTACGAGGCGCAACAACTGATTCTGAAGGCCGAAGCCTATGCCGCTCATGAAGCGCCTTTGCTCAAGGGGGCGCCTTACATCGCCGAGGTGAAGGAAAGGCTTCTGGGCGGCAAGGATATTCTGGCGGCAGATTACCTGCGCAGCCTGGCTTTTCAGGAAACGGCAATTGCCAGTTTCGACAAGGCGCTCGCAGAAGTTGATGTGCTGCTGACACCAACCAGCGGCGTTACGGCTCCCCTGCTGGATGAGCGTAATACGCTGATCAATGGCGAAATGCGGCATACGCCCTGGCTATTGACCCGGCTGACCGCACCTACGAATTTTTCCGGGCATCCCAGCCTGTCCGTGCCTTTTCTGCGCGATGAGGGCGGCCTTCCCATAGGTTTGCAACTGATCGGGAAAATGCACGACGAAGCAACACTCTACCAGGTGGGCGCGGGGCTGGAAGCCTGCGCCTCATCCATGTAAGCGGTGTCTGCCGCCGCCATGAAACAAGGGGAAGCCATTGCTTCCCCTTATTTTTACTCACCGCTGTGTTTGTTGGTATATTACGTGGAATCTTCGCGGCGGGTGGTGGTCGTGTTCAGGAGTCTTTCACTATGAAGAAGCATGTAGCGGTTCTTGCCAGATCAGTAGCGGCTTTGTCACTGGTATTCACGGCACACGGCGCGTCGGCGGAAACCATCATCGTATCGGCGGCGGCCAGCCTTGCCGATGCCTTCAAGGAAATTGCAGCTAAATTTGAAGCGGCCAACCCTGGCGATACCGTGCAGATGAACTTTGGCGCGTCGGGCTCGTTGCTGCAGCAGATTGAAAAAGGCGCTCCGGTGGATGTATTCGCCAGCGCTGACGAAGCCACCATGAACCGGGCTGAAGCAAGCGATCTGGTGGTGAAAGACACACGCAGAACATTTGTGAAGAACACGCTGGTGCTGATTCAGCCGGCTGCCGCCGACAACGCTCTGGAATCTCTGGATGCCTTGCGCGCGGATAGTGTGCAGCGCATTGCTGTGGGCAACCCGGAAAGCGTGCCCGTCGGGCGTTATACAAAACGCTCCCTGGAAGCCGCTGGTCAGTGGGATGCCCTGCAGGGAAAAATGATTCTGGCTCAGAATGTGCGTCAGGTTCTGGATTACGTGGCGCGTGGCGAAGTGGACGCGGGCTTTGTCTATGGCACCGATGCCGCGCTCATGGCGGACAAGGTCAAGGTGTCTTACACCGTGCCGGTGGAACAGCCCGTCAGCTACCCCATTGCGGTTCTCAAGCATGGCCAGGACAAACCCGCCTCGCAGCGCTTTGTCGATCTGGTGTTGTCCGAAGAGGGCCAGGCTGTCTTGGCAGACTTCGGCTTTGAGCGCGCCAACTGATGAGTGGCTGGCCCACCCTGGCGGAAGTGCTGACGCCGCTCCTGCTGTCTCTCAAGGTGGCTGTCTGGGCCACCTCGTTCAGCGCTGTCATGGGCGTGGCCCTGGGCCTGTACCTGGCGCGCAGCGGCAACCGGCTGCGCAATGTGCTGGATACGCTGTGTACGCTGCCTATGGTGTTGCCGCCCACGGTGCTGGGGTATTACCTGCTGGTGCTGTTTGGCAGCCACGGCGTGTTGGGCGCCTGGCTTAAGCAGTCCTTCGGCGTCAATCTCATCTTCAGCGTTGAAGGCGCCATCCTCGCCGCCACGGTGGTCAGCTTCCCCCTGGTATTCAAGCCGGCGCGGGCCGCTTTTGAATCGGTGGACCCAAGGCTGGAGCAAGCCGGGCGGGTGCTGGGCGTCAGCGAGTTGGGGATTGTGCTGCGCATCAGTCTGCCTGTCGCCTGGCGCGGCATCATGGCGGGCATCATGCTGGGTTTTGTGCGGGCGCTGGGCGAGTTTGGCGCCACCCTGATGATTGCCGGCAGCATACCGGGCAGAACGCAAACCCTGTCCATCGCCATCTATGAAGCGGTGCAGGCGGGCCGCGATGGCGCCGCCAATGTCATGGCGCTTGTCATCTCCGTGGTGTGCATCAGCTTTCTGCTGATAGCAACCTGGCTGACGCCGGGGCGCAACGAAGCCAGGAGGGCCAAGGCATGAATAGCCAGGCGAATCTGCTCAGGCAGACAGGGATGGAACAGAACGGCGGCGCAGCGGCCAGCCCGGCGGTTCAGGAGCAGGCCAGCACTGCCCCCCCCTGGTGCGATCTGCATGTGCGCAAAACCCTGGTTTCTCCCGCCCGCCGTTTTGAAGTTGATGTGCAGTTGCGCACAGATGCGCAACGTCTTGTGTTGATGGGGCCGTCTGGTATTGGCAAAACCATGGTGTTGCAGGCCATTGCCGGTCTGATCCGCCCGGATGAAGGGCATATCCGCATTGGCGGTAATCTGTTCTATGAGCAGCGTTCCAATACGCACTGGCTGCCCCGCCAGCGCAATGTCGGCTTTCTGTTTCAGGATTACGCGCTCTTCCCTCATCTTTCAGCGCTTTCCAATGTAGGCTTCGGCCTGCGTCGCGGTGCCTGGGGCTGGCTGACGCGTCGGCACAAAGAAGAAGCCATGCACTGGCTGGAGCGCTTTGAGATCGCGCACCTTGCCCATCAGCGTCCTGACACGCTTTCCGGCGGCCAGCAGCAGCGTCTGGCTCTGGCGCGTCTCGCCGTCCTGAAACCTCGCGTATTATTACTGGATGAGCCGTTCTCCGCCCTGGACCCGGCCTTGCGTCAATCCATGCGCCAGGAAATCGACAAACTGTTGAAAACCCTCGGCATTCCGCTGTTGATGGTGTCGCACGATGAACAGGATCGCGTGGCCCTGGATGCCCAAGTCGTGCGGTTGGGTCAGGTAGACGGCAAGACGGTGCGCCTGAAGACGTAGGGGGAAAGCTGAATGAAGGTGCGTGTGAGGTTTCGTTTACGGATATACAAGGATGCCGTGGTGGCCATGGGCCCCGGCAAGGTCGATCTGTTGGAAGCCATTGCTGAGGCGGGTTCGATTTCCGGGGCGGCACGGTTGATGAATATGTCTTATCGCCGTGCCTGGATGCTGATAGAAACCCTGAATGGTTCCCTGGAAGCGCCCGCCGTCGTTACGGTCACTGGCGGCGCTAAGGGCGGCGGCGCCCGGCTGACTGAAACAGGCGAAGAAATCATCCGGCGTTACCGCGCAATTGAAGAAACCGCCAACCGGGCCGCAGCGGACGATATCGCCGCATTGACCCGCTTACTGAAGGAAGGCTGAAGGCTGATTCCTGGCGGTGCAATCAAAGCATTGAAGCGTGTCCCATGGGTGCTTGCGGCTCCATGTCGGCGCTCATGCCTTCATGCGGGTCGCGCTGGGGGCTGCGTTCCTGCCCCGGGTTGTCCAGACGCCATTGCGCCTCTTCAATCTGTTCGGCCACCCATTGCTGTTCTTCGCTGCCTTTGTCCAGCAGGGCCTGCAGTTTTTTCCAATGGCGCAGGGCCTCGGCATAATGGCCTTTCTGGAAGGCCGAACCGCCTGCCAGGGTGAGGGCGTCGTGGTCGTTGGCGTTCAGGGCCAGGGCCTGTTCGATCAGTTCATCAGGCTTGCCTTCAAAGCTGCCCCGGTAGATGGCCAGCACGCCGGCAAAGATGGAGATTTCGGTGGCGTCATCTTTTATCAGTGGCCAGGCGCGGCCAAACGCAATGACGGATTCCTCATAGCGGCCCATGGCGCGATAGCTGCGGGCGAGCATCAGCTGGCTGCGCAGGTCGTCCGGGTTCTGCCGGACTTTTTCTTCCAGTTGTTCGACGGCATTCACGAACTGGCCCACATTGCCGGTGCGCACGAAGTTGGCGGCGGGGTCGCTGCCCGCCAGATTGCCGACCAGCAGATACAGCCCGGCAGCCGCCAGGGGCAGGGTAAACGCCACGGGGATGATCCAGCGGTAGGCCGGGTTCATGACGGGGCGTTCATCAATATTGCGGATATCCGCCACCAGCCGGTTTTCCGCTTCGTAACGGGCTTCGCGGTAGGTGGGTTCGTCGATCAGCCCCGCTTCGTGATCGGCGGCCAGTTCCAGAAGGGTCTGTTCATGGACGCGGTAGCAGTGGGCGCGGGCGTCGTTGTTGCGGCGCACGCCTTGTTGTTTGACGCTGGACCACACCAGCAGGGCCACGACGATTACGCTGATGAGGGTGGCCAGAATAATGAATTCAGTCATCGTCGCTTCCATACTGACGCTTCAGGCGCCGGAATTCTTCATGGGTTTCGCGCATTGCTTCTTCGGCCGCCGCTGAGCGGGCGGCAGGCCGGCCGCGCCGGTGAAATGACCACAATACCCACAGCAGAAGCAGCAGGACGACAAACGGGCCAAACCACAGCAACAGCGTGCGGGAATTGAAAGGAGGTTTGTAGGTGACGAAATCGCCGTAGCGCGCCACCAGATATTGAATGATTTTCGTGTCGCTCTGGCCCGCGCTGATCTGTTCACGGATTTCGTCGCGCAGGTCAGCCGCCAGAGGTGCGTGGGATTCCGCCAGGGATTCATTCTGGCAGACCAGGCAGCGCAGTTCGCGCGCCAGTTCGCGCAGGCGGGATTCCTGGGCTTCCGGCAGCCGGTTCTCGGCAGCGTGGGCGGGTGGGGTAATCAGCCCCGCAGCCAGAACGGCCAGGCAGAGCGCCAGAGCGCAAAACAGCCAGTCTCGCTGGCGTGGGCTTCGGGCGGCATGGCGGGCAAAGGGGCGCCGTAAAGTGGGTGAGGACTGCATCATGGCTTCAGCGCCTCGTTCACTGCAGGCATGACCTTGGCCAGCATGCTTTGCTGGGAAAGGGCGCCGGTGTGGCGCAGCAGGATTTTGCCGTTGCGGTCGATAACAAAGGTTTCCGGCACTCCGTAAATGCCCAGGTCGATACCCGTTTTGCCCACGGTATCGACAGCGACTGCGGTGTAGGGGTCGCCGCCCATGTCGCGCAGCCAGTCGCGCGCGGCTTTGGGGTGGTCCTTGTAGTTCAGGCCCACCAGCGATACGCCTTCAGGCAGACGCCAGCTGAGCAGCAGGTCGTGCTCGTCCTGGCAGGCCACGCACCACGAAGCCCACACATTCATCACCCAGACCTGGCCGTTGAAATCGCTGGTGCTGACTTCGGGCTGGTCGTGCGCCAGCGCGGGCAGCGTGAATTCGGGCACGTTTTTTCCGATCAGCGCTGAGGGCAGCTCGCGGGGGTTGAGGGTCAGGCCGATCGCCAGCAGCGCCAGCACAGCAAGAAAGATGAACAAGGGAAGAAAGCGCCGGGTCATGCGGTGGCCTCCTTGGTTTTGCGACGGCGGTAGCGGGGGTCGGTCATGGCCAGCCAGCCGCCCAGCACCATGAGCAGGCAGCCCGCCCATACCCAGCCCATCAGGGGTTTGTAATAGAAGCGTATGAGCCAGCCGCTGGTGGCGCGGTCGCTGCCTTGCATCTCGCCTAAAGAAATATAGATATCGCCCAGGAAGTTGCGCATGATGGCAGCTTCCGTCATGGGCTCGCCGCCCGACACATACTGCCGCTTTTCTGGCCTGAGCACGCCCAGGACGCGGCCCTCTTCATCGGCGATGCGAAAGTGCCCGATGAGCGCTTCGTAGTTGGCACCGACAAAGCCCTGCAGGTTCTGGAAATGTACCTGGTGCTCGCCCATGGTGAGCGTTTCCCTGGGCATGATGACGGCATCGTGTTCAGTTTCGTAGGCGGTCACGACGGTGGCGCCCATGGCGAAGACGGCCAGGCCGATGTGGGCCAGATGCATGCCCAGGAAGGCGCGCGGCTGGCGGCGCAGGTTGCGCCACGGCGAAATGCCTTTGCCGGTCTTGCGCAGGCGTTGCAGAATGTCCTCGCCCGCTGCGATGATGACGGCCCAGGCCAGGGCCAGCGCCAGGGCGACGCCCCAGCGCCACGGCCCGAACGCCAGCGGCATCAACGCGCCCAACAGCAGCGCTGCGCCCCAGCACAGATAAGTGCGGCCCGCAAAACGTGCCCATTTGTTCTGGCGCCAGTGCAGGTGCGGGGCAACGCTCAGGAAGAACAGCAGCGCCAGCCACAAGGGCGTGAGCACACGGTTGTAATAGGGCGGGCCAACCGAAAACTTGCCGCCGCCAATGGCATCCATCAACAGGGGGAACAGGGTGCCGATGAAGACAGCTGCACAGGCCGCCACCAGAAACACATTGTTCAGCAACAGCGACGCCTCGCGTGACAGCCAGGTAAAGCGCACATTGTTGGTGAGGGCAGGCGCTCGCCAGGCGTAGAGAGCGAGCGCCGAGCCCACCACCAGGGCGAGAAACGCCAGGATGAAGCTGCCTCGGGCCGGGTCGGTGGCGAAGGCGTGCACCGATGTGAGCACCCCGGAACGCACCAGAAACGTGCCCAGCAGAGAAAGCGAAAAGGCGGAAATCGCCAGCAACACTGTCCAGTGCTTGAACACGCCCCGTTTTTCAGCGACGGCCAGGGAATGGATCAGCGCTGTGCCCGCTATCCAGGGCATGAAAGACGCGTTTTCCACGGGGTCCCAGAACCACCAGCCGCCCCAGCCCAGCTCGTAATACGCCCACATGCTGCCCAGCAGGATGCCGATGGTCAGAAAGACCCAGGCGGCGACCGTCCAGGGGCGGCTGAATTTGGCCCAGGCGGCATCCAGCTGGCCCGAGATCAGGGCGGCAATGGCGAAGGCGAAGGCGACGGAAAAACCCACATAGCCCAGGTAAAGAAAGGGCGGGTGCGCCACCAGGCCGATGTCCTGCAGCAAAGGGTTGAGGTCGGCGCCGTCAAGGGGCACCGGGTTCAGGCGCTCAAAGGGGTTGGATGTCAAAAGGATGAACAGCAGAAAACCCAGGCCAAGCAGGGCCAGAACGGCCAGCACCAGCATCTGCAGGCGTTCGGGCAGCTCGTGCGACAGCAGTGACACGGCGGCGGCCCAGAAGGCCAGCATCATCACCCACAGAAGCAGCGAGCCCTCATGGCCGCCCCATACTGCAGCCACCTTGTAGAACAGGGGCAGCAGCGTATTGGAATGCGAGGCCACATAACGCACGGAGAAGTCGTCCGTCACAAACGCATAGGCCAGGGCGATGAAGCTGGCGGTCAGCAGCGCGGCCACCAGCAGGGTGGCCATGCGTACAGGCGCCAGCAGGCTGTGGACCTGCCGGATGCCGCCGATCAGCCCGGCCAGCCCGCAAAAAACGGTTAACACACAGGCCAGGATGACACAGAAATGCCCCAGTTCCACCCACATGCTCAGGGCTCCATCATCAGTGTCGTGGTTCTGGCTTCATGCCGGTCGAGCGCTTCCTGGGCTTCGGGCGGCATGTAGTTCTCATCGTGTTTGGCCAGCACCTGGTCGGCGGTGAAACGTTCGCCATCCCAATGGCCCTGGGCGACCGCGCCCTTGCCTTCCTGAAAGAGGTCGGGCAGGATGCCGCGATAGCTGACGGGCAGCGCTACGCCATTATCGGTAATGGCGAAGTGGACGGTGACGCCATCGGCCTGGCGCTGCAGGCTGCCGGGTTCGACCAGCCCGCCAATGCGCACGTATTGCCCGGCGCTGATTTCCCCCGACCGGATTTCCGTAGGGGTGTGGAAAAACACCATGTTCTCGCGCAATGCCTGCACAATGAAGAAACTCATCAGGCCCAGCACAACCAGTCCGGCGGCCAGCCATGCGAAGCGGGTTTGTCGGGGGGTCATGCTCGGGTCTTTCCTTTGTTGCGTTGCAGGCGGCGGATGCGTTGCAAAGCGCGTTTACGCGCCTGCCGCAGGGCCTGCCATTCAATAACTACGGCCAGGCCGCACAGGGCCAGCGAACCCCAGACATAGATGCCGTGGCCATTCAATGACCACAATTGCTGCAGGCTGTAGCCGCTCATGTCTGTTGTCCTTCAGTTGCCTGGGAGCGGGCCGGGGCGCCGCCATACTGCCTGCCCACCCAGTCTGACTGAGCTTCGCGTTCCAGTATCAGCACGCGCAGGCGGCTCACCACCATGCCGATAGCATACAGCCAGGCGGCGGCGCTCATCAGCAGCAGGGCTGTCAGCATAGTGGGGTGCATGCTGACGCCTGAATCAAACGAAATGGACGCGCCCTGGTGCAAGGTATTCCACCAGACAACAGAAAAATAAATGATGGGAACATTCACGACGCCGACCAGGGCGAGAATGGAGCCGGCGCCATCCGCGCGGCTGGCGGGCGTGATGCCGCGGGTCAGGGCGATGAAGCCCAGATACAGGAAAAGCAGCAACAGCATGCTGGTCAGGCGGGCGTCCCACACCCAGTAGGCGCCCCAGGTCGGTTTGCCCCACAGCGCGCCGGTTGCCAGCGACAGCAGGGTCATGAGCGCTCCCGTGGGGGCAAGCGCCTGCGCCATCATGGCCGACAGGCGGGTTCTGAACACCAGATAGACGGCAGACCAGAACGCCATGGCCAGGTAGGTGATCATGGCGACCCAGCTGGCGGGCACATGCAGAAACATGATGCGATAGCTTTCGCCTTGCACGGCATCGACCGGCGCCAGGTAAAAGCCCCAGTACAGGCCCAGCGCGGCCAGCAGGGCGGCCAGCACCAGCAGCGGGCGCTCCAGCCTGGCGGCGAGCGCATCGAAATTGCGGGGGCTGGACCAGCGCAGCCAGCTTTGCTTGGGAGAATGGGTTGGCAAATGCATGATGTTTATTCCGTCGCCAGGCGCAGTGCTGCAGCGGCTGCGGGCGGAGCGAAGAACCAGCTGCCCAGCAGCAGGGCTGCCAGCAGCCACCATTCAGCCGAACCGGTTTGGTTGGCGGCGGCCTGACTGGCGAATACTAGCACCGGAACGCATAACGGCAG
>JAAZDZ010000090.1 GCA_012512545.1 Alcaligenaceae bacterium
ATCCGCCCCTGGCGGGCTTCAGCGTTGAGATCTGTGGCGTAAAGCTCCAGGGGAGACTTCTGCTGATCAGATTTGGCTTCTTCCACGGGTTGTGCCTTCGGCTGTTCGACGGGGGGCTCTTCAGGCGTTTTGGTGATGCCATGCGAGAGATAGTTCACCACATCAAGACGAGTGACCCCTTGCTGCTGCAAAAAGTAAACCGCATGGGAATCCTTTTCGCCATACATGGCTACCAGAACGTTAGCGCCGGTCACCATGTTTTTATGGGAATTCCCAGAGGACACATGCATGATGGCACGCTGGATCACACGCTGAAAGCCCAGGGTCGGCTGGGTATCGACATCTTCATCGCCAGGGAATACCGGGGTGTTCTCAGCGATGAACTTGCGAAGATCCTGACGCAGAACATCGAGGTTGGCGGAACAAGCGCGCAACACTTCGCTGGCCGCAGCATTGTCCAGAAGGGAAAGGAGCAAGTGCTCGACGGTAATAAATTCGTGCCGGGCCGTACGGGCCTCGACAAAAGCCATGTGCAGGCTGACTTCAAGTTCTTCGGAGATCACGCTACCTCCATTGTATCGGAGCGGGACAAACAAATTCGACAAATCCCTGTTCTTATTCTATGACTAAATCGAGCTTGCGTATCGCCAATGTCTGAACGCTGTGGCGCCGACTCCCTGCGCCACATAACGACTTTACTATACCCGTACTTTGACCCGTTGTGCGCCGGATGGTTGCCTTTACCCGGCCGGAGGCACGGGTTCCATGATGCATTGCAGGGGGTGTTGGTTGATGCGCGCCAGCTGCATGACAGATTCCACACGTGTGGCGGCGATGTCTCGGGTATAAACCCCTACAACGCCCCTGCCCTCGTGATGCACACGCAGCATGATGCGCGACGCTTCTTCAAGCGACTTACCAAATACATGCTGAACCACCACGACCACGAAATCCATAGGCGTGTAATCGTCGTTCAGCAACACGACCTGATACATGGGCGGGGGCGCCAGCCGTGCTGGTTTGCGCTTCACCGCCGTATTCTGTTTGGGTACGACCTGAATCCCCATGACAATACTAGTGTTTCCGATAGTTGACGCCGCTTGCGCTAATTGCGCATCATTGGCTGATTCTGAGTGCTTTTGTAGTTGTTGCATGCCAGAATTCATAGGCGAAAGCTTACCCGATCTAATAAGTATCAATCCAACACACCAAAGTTGAGGGCAGTCTGCATGTCTGATTCAATCGCCACCTCCACGCCCGGGGATGTTCAAAAGCTGACAGGGACCGTTAAATGGTTCAACGACGCCAAAGGGTTTGGCTTCATCACTCCCGATAATGGGGGCGAAGACCTTTTTGCGCATTTTTCTTCCATCCAGATGAACGGCTTCAAGACGCTCAAAGAAGGTCAGAAAGTCGAATTCGAAATCGCCCAAGGGCCGAAAGGCAAGCAAGCACTCAATATTACCGCGGCCTGACTTCTCGCGCTCAGTCAGCGGGCACCGGACCAGGCACTACTTATATACTTACCCCATGTTCGGAACCCGTTTATGTTCAGGGCTTTCATGCCCTGATTTTTTTTCCATGGCCGCCGCAGCCGCGCTGGCCCTGGGCTTTGCCATGCACGCGCCGCAGGCTTCGGAACTGCCGCGCGCATCTTTGCTCGTCGATACCCGGCCCGTCACCGCCGAAGTGGCCGCCGATAACGCCAGCCGCTCGCACGGACTGATGTTCAGACAGGCGCTTGCGCCCGACCATGGCATGCTGTTCGTGTTCCCGGAAGCGGGGCCTGTCTGCTTCTGGATGAAGAATACCCCTCTGCCTCTGAGCATCGCATTCATCGACGCCGAAGGACGCGTCATCAACCTGGCGGACATGCAGCCCCAATCGCTCGAACCGCATTGCGCCCACGCCCCGGCCCAATATGCCCTGGAAATGGAGCAGGGCTGGTTCAGGCAGCACAATGTCGCACCGGGCAGCCAGGTGCAAGGGCTGCCCTCAGCCGCCGGCGCCCGCTAAGCCCCTGTCAATTTTCTAAAACCGCCCGTCGCTCACCGACGCGCCGTTATCGCACTCACGAACCCGCCGTCATTGTCGGCCAACCTGCTGTCTGCCTGTGCCTGGTCCCTGCTGGTCGCTGGTCGCTGGTCGCTGGTCGCTGGTCACACATATTATTAAGTGACTTCTACTTTAGTGTTATCTAATATATAATCAAAACGTATTCATATTGCATCTTCTGGAAGGAGTCGCCATGTTGCGCTTTGATTTGCCGCCGGTCTGGTCGAATGTGACCCGCTGGGAAGCTTTTGTGAACTTTCTCGTGTGCGGCGCCAGCCTGTTGTTCACGCCCTGGCTGATGGCCATTCTGGTGGTCCAGGGGCTGGTCCGGGGCTTTCTGGGACATTACAAGTGCCCGGCCCACCGTGTGTGGGCAGCCATTTTCGAATCGCGCAGCTGGGGCGGAAAAAAGGAAAACGCGGGCGCCAAGATGTTCGCCAACAAGATTCTGTTCCTGGCCAGCCTGGTATCTGTGGTGGCCTACGCCCTGGGCAGCGATTTCTGGAAGGTGCCCTGCATCGTGCTGATGGTATTCACCACCCTGGAGTGGGCGTTCTCATTCTGCGCCGCCTGCTCGGTATACGGTTTGTGGTATCGCTGGTTTCCACCCAAGATGGGCTGAGCGGGCCGTTCCCTTGCGCTCGTCC
>JAAZDZ010000091.1 GCA_012512545.1 Alcaligenaceae bacterium
CGAGCAGCGTCTGCAGGGGCAAAACCTGCCCGCCGCCGAACGTGCGGCGTCCATGTTGCGGGCCAATCCGCTATATGTGTTGCGCAATCATCTTGCGCAGGCGGCGATTGATGCCGCCGCCCAGGGCGATGCCAGCGAAATCGAAACACTGTTGTCACTGCTGCGCCAGCCTTACGAGGAGCGCCCCGGCTTTGAGCGCTATGCTGAACAAGCGCCCGCCTGGGCCGGAAAACTGGCAATCAGCTGCTCCTCCTGATGGGGGCCGCCACAAACGCGCGTCCCGGCATGGGGCGCCAGGTTCTTGTGTCGCTTCACAGGCGCATCGGACAGATACAATGTTGCATCGTCGCTCTGCCATTTCCACTCTCATCTCTACGAAAATCGCATCATGTCCGGTAACTCTTTAGGCAAACTTTTCTGCGTCACGAATTTTGGCGAATCGCATGGCCCGGCCATTGGGGCCGTGGTAGATGGTTGCCCGCCTGGTTTGCCTCTGGACGCTGCCGATATTCAACTCGAACTCGACCGTCGTCGCCCCGGCACATCGCGGCATGTCACCCAGCGTCAGGAAGCCGATCAGGTGGAAATCCTTTCAGGCGTGTACGAAGGCCACACAACGGGCACGCCAGTGGCGCTGCTGATTCGCAACACCGACCAGCGCAGCAAGGATTACGGCAACATTGTGCAAACCTTCCGCCCCGGCCATGCCGATTTTTCCTACTGGAAGAAGTACGGGCGCCGCGACCCTCGCGGCGGTGGCCGCTCTTCCGCACGGCTCACCGCGCCCACCGTGGCGGCAGGGGCGATTGCCAAGAAATGGCTGGCGGCAGAATATGGCGTGCAGATTCGAGGTTACATGAGCCAGTTGGGGCCGATACCCATTCCTTTCCATGCCTGGGAAGACGTCGCAAATAACCCGTTTTTCGCTCCCAATGCCGAAGTGGTTCCGCAGCTGGAAGCCTATATGGACGAATTGCGGCGCGCTGGCGACTCCATTGGCGCCCGTATTGAAGTCGTGGCTGACAACCTGCCTGCGGGCTGGGGCGAGCCCGTGTACGACAGGCTGGATGCCGATATCGCTCATGCCATGATGGGGCTGAATGCGGTCAAGGGGGTTTCGATTGGTGCAGGGTTCGATTGCGTCGCCCAGCGCGGCTCTGAACACGGCGATGAAATCACGCCTGAAGGGTTTCAAAGCAATCATGCGGGCGGGGTGTTGGGAGGAATTTCTTCCGGTCAGCCCATTACCGTATCGCTGGCAATCAAGCCGACGTCCAGCATCCGCGTCGAGCGCCGTTCAGTCACCTTGGATGGCGAGCCGACCACCGTACAGACATTTGGGCGGCACGACCCTTGCGTGGGTATTCGCGCCACTCCTATTGCTGAAGCGCTGCTGGCGATTATTCTTATGGATCACGCGTTGCGCCAGCGGGCGCAGCGCGCTGTGTAATCACCTCAAGCATCCAGGTGGGGAAAAACATGAAGAAAGTACTGAGAATGAGCCGGCGCATCACAGTGTGGGGCGCGGCACTGACGTTGGCGGCGCTGACTGGCTGCGCTTCGGTGCAGACGACGCAAAGCGGCACCATTGGCGTGGAGCGCAAGCAGTTCATGGCGACATCCGTGCCTGCTGAGCAACTGCAGCAGACCGCCAACCAGCAATATTCGCAAATGATGGGGCAGGCGCGCGCGCAGGGCGCGCTGGATGCCAATGCCGCCCAGGTGCGCAGAGTGCAGACCATCACCAACCGCCTGATCGCGCAGGTTGCGGCGTTCCGTCCCGATGCCAGAAGCTGGCCGTGGGAAGTGCATGTCATCAGTTCTGATGAAGTCAACGCCTGGTGCATGCCTGGCGGCAAAATGGCCATTTATACCGGCCTGATCAATCGCATCAAGCCGACAGACGACGAACTGGCTGCCGTGCTGGGGCACGAAATGGCCCACGCTTTGCGTGAGCATTCCCGTGAACAGATCTCCCAACAGATGGCGACTCAGGTGGGGCTGTCGGTGTTGTCGGCCGTGACAGGCGTGGCGGCAGTGGGCGATCTGGGTTCCGCTCTGACCAACGTTATGTTTACCTTGCCCAATAGCCGCACGCATGAATCCGAGGCGGATCTCATCGGCGTGGAACTGGCCGCTCGCGCGGGCTATGACCCGCGCGCCGCGGTTACCCTGTGGCAGAAAATGGCCGCTCTGGGCGGAGGCAGTGCCCCCCCGGAATTCCTTTCCACACACCCGTCGGCATCGACGCGCAGTGCTGAATTGCAGCGCAATGCCCAGAAAGTCATGCCGCTCTACGAGGCGGCCAAACGGTAAGAGGGTGGTGGGTTCAACTGGTATCCGGTTACTACGGATACCAGTATAAATGCTTGTCTTGTACCAGTCAGCCACACTGGCATAATGGAATCCATATCCCGGTTTTCCGGGTTTCCTTTCAAGATTCCAGGAACAAGATCGCCATGCCACAGACTCTCTACGACAAGCTCTGGTCCGCCCATGTAGTGCACCAGGAATCCGACGGCACCTGTTTGCTGTATATCGACCGCCACCTCGTGCATGAAGTCACGAGCCCGCAGGCTTTTGAAGGCTTGAACATGGCCGGGCGCAAGCCCTGGCGCATCAGCGCCAACCTGGCGGTTGCCGATCACAACGTCCCGACTGAAGACCGCGCTGCCGGCATCAGCGACCCGGTGTCCCGCCTGCAGGTCGATACGCTTGACGCAAACTGCGAAAAATACGGCATTACCGAATTCCGCATGAATGATGTGCGCCAGGGGATTGTGCATGTGATCGGGCCTGAACAAGGCGCCACACTGCCCGGCATGACCGTCGTCTGTGGCGATTCCCACACCAGCACCCATGGCGCCGTGGGCGCGCTGGCGTTTGGCATCGGCACCTCTGAAGTTGAACACGTGCTGGCCACCCAGACCCTGCTCATGAAAAAGAACAAGAGCATGCTGATCAAGGTGGAGGGCGAGCTGCCCCTGGGCTGCACCGCCAAGGATGTTGTATTGCACATCATTGGTCGCATCGGCACGGCCGGCGGCACGGGCTACGCCATTGAATTCGGTGGCAGCACCATTCGTGCATTGTCGGTGGAAGGCCGCATGACGGTCTGTAATATGGCCATTGAAGCGGGCGCGCGTTCGGGCATGGTGGCGGTGGACGATAAAACCATTGAATACTTCCGCGGCCGTCCTTACGCGCCAACAGGTCAGGCATGGGACGATGCGGTTGAATACTGGAAGACCCTGCATTCTGATGACGGCGCCCGGTTCGACAAGGTGGTGGAAATCAATGCCGCCGACATCGCTCCACAGGTGACCTGGGGCACCTCGCCAGAAATGGTGCTCACCATCGAAGACCGCGTGCCCAACCCCGCCAATGAAAGCGACGAAGTGCGGCGCGGCGGCATGGAGCGAGCTCTTGAATATATGGGTCTGCTGGCGGATACACCGATTTCCGAGATTTCCATTGACAAGGTATTCATTGGTTCCTGCACCAATTCCCGCATTGAAGACCTGCGTTCCGCTGCTGAAGTCGTGCGTGGCCGCCGGGTGGCTGACAATGTGAAGCAGGCCATGGTGGTGCCGGGCTCGGGCCTGGTAAAGCTGCAGGCCGAGCAAGAAGGTCTGGACAAAATCTTCCTGGATGCCGGTTTCGAATGGCGCGAGCCGGGCTGTTCGATGTGTCTGGCCATGAATGCCGATCGTCTGGAACCGGGCGAGCGTTGCGCTTCTACGTCCAACCGCAACTTTGAAGGGCGGCAGGGGCAGGGTGGCCGTACTCACCTGGTCAGCCCCGCCATGGCGGCGGCTGCCGCCGTTGCCGGCCATTTCGTCGACGTTCGCCAATTCGCATAGGAGCACCATCATGCAAGCATTTACCACGCACAAGGGACTGGCCGCTCCACTGGATCGCGCCAACGTAGATACGGATCTCATCATTCCGAAGCAGTTTCTGAAGTCCATCAAGCGCACAGGCTTCGGCCCCAATCTGTTCGATGAACTGCGTTATCTGGATCACGGCGAGCCGGGCATGGACAACAGCAAGCGGCCGCTCAACCCGGATTTCGTCCTGAACCAGCCGCGTTACGAAGGCGCGTCCGTTTTGCTGGCGCGCGAAAATTTCGGCTGTGGTTCCAGCCGCGAGCACGCGCCATGGGCGCTGATGCAATATGGCTTCAGGGCCATTATTGCGCCGTCTTACGCCGATATTTTCTTCAACAACAGTTTCAAGAACGGCCTGTTGCCCATCATCCTGCCTGAAGAACAGGTGGCCCGTCTGTTCGAGGAAGTGGAAGTCACGCCGGGCTACCAGCTTGAGGTTGACCTGGATCGTCAGGTGGTGATCAAGCCCGATGGCAGCGAGCTTTCATTCGACATCGACCCGTTTCGCAAGCACTGCCTGCTGAACGGCCTGGACGATATCGGCCTGACGCTTGAAAAATCCGAAAAAATCCGTGAATTCGAAGCGCAACGCCTGGCCCGTTTCCCCTGGCTGGCTGCCGAGCCAACCGCGTAAACAGCCGTTCTTTTTGTCTGCTGTCCTGTCTGGTTCATTCGCATCAGACAGGACATTAAATTCTCAGGAATATCATGACCAAGAAAATTGCCATCTTGCCCGGTGACGGGATAGGGCCTGAAATCACCGAGCAGGCGGCCCGCGTGCTGGGCGCGCTGGGGCTGGATATCGAAATGAGTACCGCCCCCGTGGGCGGGGCGGCTTACGACCAGCACGGCCACCCGCTGCCGCCTTCCACCCTCAAGCTGGCGCAGGAATCCGATGCCATTCTGTTTGGCGCAGTGGGCGACTGGAAGTACGACAATCTGGAACGCGCTCTGCGCCCCGAACAGGCCATTCTGGGCCTGCGCAAGGCGCTGGGCCTGTTTGCCAACTTCCGCCCGGCCATTCTTTATCCACAACTGGCCAATGCATCTTCGCTCAAACCGGAAATTGTTTCTGGTCTGGACATCCTGATCGTGCGCGAACTTACCGGCGATATCTACTTCGGCCAGCCGCGTGGCGTGCGCGAAGTGGCCGACGGCCCCTTCAAGGGCGAACGTCAGGGCTTCGACACCATGCATTACGCGGAATCCGAAGTGCGTCGCATTGCCCATGTGGCTTTTCAGGCTGCCGCCAAGCGCAAAGGCCGCCTGTGCAGCGTGGACAAAGCCAATGTGCTTGAAACGTCTCAGTTCTGGCGCGACATCATGATCGACGTGGCGAATGAATACCCCAATGTGGAACTCTCCCACATGTATGTCGATAACGCCGCCATGCAGCTCGTGCGCGCGCCCAAGGCATTTGACGTAATCGTTACCGGCAACCTGTTCGGCGACATTCTTTCCGACGAAGCGGCGATGCTCACCGGTTCCATCGGCATGTTGCCTTCTGCATCGCTCAACGATCGCAATCAGGGCATGTACGAGCCGTCCCACGGCAGCGCGCCGGATATTGCCGGTCAGGGCATTGCCAACCCGTTGGCCAACATCCTGTCGGTCTCGATGATGCTGCGTTACAGCTTCGCCGAGACAGCCGCAGCGGATGCCATCGAACAGGCCGTCAGTCAGGTGCTGGATCAGGGTCTGCGTACCGGTGATATCATGGCTGAAGGCTGTCGCCAGGTCGGTACGGCGGAAATGGGCGATGCCGTAGTAGCGGCGCTGAAAAACCTGTAGTCTGTTGTATTCCCATTTGCACCCGGCTCAGGCCGGGTGCAGTTGTCGTGAATTCCACCCCATGGGGGTTTTGCAGTTATGAAACAAGTTGGTCTGATTGGCTGGCGCGGTATGGTGGGCTCTGTGCTCATGCAACGTA
>JAAZDZ010000092.1 GCA_012512545.1 Alcaligenaceae bacterium
TAATTATTCTGTCCACTACTTTGTTGCTCACTCTGGAATGGCTGCGTGGCCGCGCTCAGGCCCGCGCCACCCGACCCGCAACATCAGAATAACGTTCAGAAAGAACGCTGAAAGCACCCGCCTGCCGGGCAAAACCGGCAGGTGGGAATGCTGCAGGCTTAATCGCCCATAGAAGCCAGTGCGGCTTCGACATCGGCAGCCACCCCTTCGGCGTACTGACACACCACGCGGCCATCCAATCTGACACTGACCATGCCGCCCTCTTGCGCAGCCATACTTTGCAAAGCCTGTGGCTGTTGCAATGCCTTGATCGCCGCTCCCGCTGCTTTCGGATCATCAAAGGGTTCCGAAAGCAGAAGCTCGACGCCATCCGCGCCAATCAGGCGGAAGCGGAACTTGCCGCCTTCATCACGAAAACTCACAAAGCGGGCCGCCTTACCTTTGGACTTGGTCGTGGACGGAGCCGCTGCCGCACTCACGGAAATACTGCGGCACAAGCCGACGGCCTCGCGCAGGCGCTCAATAAACGGGACGGACAGCTTACGCGCTTTGACAGCCCCGGCTTGCAGAATGTCTTCCAGACGGTCAGGGCGAGAAATCAGATCGGCATAGCGTTCACGCATAGGGCCAAGCTCGGCATCCAGCAATTCACAAAGCTGTGTTTTAGCTTCACCCCAAGCCAGCCCGTCTTCCAGCGCCTGCTTAAATGTCGCTGCCTGTTCGCGCGAGGAAAAAGCCCGGTACAAGGTATACAGGTGTGAGCTTTCCGCATCCTTGGGTTCGCCTGGCCCACGCGAATCGGTGACGATACGCATGACCGCCGCACGCATGGCTTTGCTGCCGCCTTCAAACAGCGGAATCGTATTGTCGTAGCTCTTGGACATCTTGCGCCCATCCAGGCCCGGCAGCGTGGCGACATCATCATCTACCTGCACTTCAGGCAGCACGAAAAGGTCTTCGCCCTGGCCATACAGGTGGTTGAAACGCTGGGCAATATCGCGAGCCATTTCCAGGTGCTGGATCTGGTCGCGGCCGACCGGCACCTTGTTCGCATTGAACATCAGGATATCGGCCGCCATGAGAACCGGGTAGGAAAACAGCCCCATGGTCACGCCGTCATCTTCATCAACATTGCGTGCCACGTTTTGATCAACCGCAGCTTTGTATGCATGGGCCCGGTTCATCAGGCCCTTGGCTGTTACGCAGGTCAACATCCAGCAGAGTTCGGGAATTTCTGGAATGTCTGATTGACGATAAAAGGTCACGCGTTCAGGGTCCAGCCCTGCCGCCAGCCAGGTCGCTGCAATCTCAAGGCGTGAACGGGCTATGCGGGCAGGCTCGTCGCACTTAATGAGTGCGTGGTAATCCGCCATGAAGTAGAAAGCATCGACGTCTGGGCGGGTACTGGCTTGAATGGAAGGCCGGATCGCACCAGCGTAGTTACCCAGGTGAGGAGTGCCGGTGGTCGTAATGCCGGTGAGGACTCGCGTATTCATATTGTTCGACTGTGAATGGACAGTAAGGGGCCGCGCCTATAAAGCGACGGCGGCCCGACGTTCGGATTCCAGGTATTCACGTGACTGCATCTCGACAATGCGCGACACAGTGCGGTGGAACTCATTGGACATAGGCCCGTCAGTATAGAGCTCTTCCGGCGGACATTCGGCCGACATGATGAGCTTGACCTTGTGGTCGTAAAACACATCAATCAGCCAGGTGAAACGCCGTGCTTCTGAAGCCTGACGCGCCGTCATACGAGGCACATCGGACAAAATCACCGCTTCAAAACGGGTTGCAAGTTCCAGATAATCGTTCTGCGAACGGGGCGTACCGCATAGCGTATCGAAGTCAAACCAAACAATGCTGCCAGCCAGCGCAATGGCAGTCAGCTCGCGGTTTTCAATTTCCAGCACCGGCTCCATCGGCGCCGTATCAGACAGGCGCTCAAAGTCGGCACGCAATTGGGCTGTAGTTTCCTCGCCAAGTGGTGTGAGGTAAGCCCGAACCTGCTCCAGGCTGCGGCGCCGGTAATCCACTCCCGTATCTACATTGAGTATATCCATCTGATTCTTAATCAGACGAATAGCAGGCAGGATACGGTCGCGATGCAGGCCGTCCGGGTACAGGGTGTCGGGCTCGTAGTTGGAAGTCATGATGAAGGACGTACCATGCTCGAACAAATGCAGCAGCAGCTTGTGAAGAATCATAGCGTCGGCGACATCCGACACATGGAATTCATCGAAGCAGATCAGCCGATAGCGCTTGGCGATGCGGCGCGCCACTTCCTCTAGCGGGTCTTGTTGGCCGCGCACTTTTTTAAGTTCGGCATGTACACCGCGCATGAACTCGTGAAAATGCAAACGGGTTTTGCGCTTGACCGGCACCGTTAGATAGAAGGCATCCATGATGAAGCTCTTGCCTCGCCCCACCCCGCCCCATAAGTAAACGCCGCGCGGCACGGCGGGCCGTTTGAGCAGTTTTTTGATGCGTGAAGACCGCGCTTTCTTGAAACTGATCCATTCGTCGTAATAACGCTGGAGACGATCA
>JAAZDZ010000093.1 GCA_012512545.1 Alcaligenaceae bacterium
GTCCATCATCTCCCTGGTGGGCGCGGCACATGCCTGCTCGCATTTTTTTCAGCTTGTCCTGCCGACTTTGTATTTGTCGCTGGCGGCCGAGTATGGCTACGATTTCGCCCAACTGGGGTTGCTGGCCTCCATCTTCTTCTTGCTGTCTTCCATTGGTCAGGCGTCATCGGGTTTTGTGGTCGATCGCGTCGGCCCCGCGCCTGTGCTGTATTTTGGCCTGGCGTGTTTTGTGATCTCGGGCCTGCTGATCGCTGGCTCTAATGGTTATGTCATGCTGGTGGCGGCTGCCGTTGTTGGCGGCATCGGCAATTCTGTTTTTCATCCGGTCGATTATTCCATTCTGAACCACCGGGTCAGTGCGCAACGCCTGGGCCATGGCTACAGCGCTCATGGCCTGACGGGCAACCTGGGCTGGGCGCTGGCGCCCATGTATATGGCGGCTTTCATTTATCTGGCTGACTGGCGTACGGCGGCGGCCGCCGCCGCAGCGCTGGTGGCTGTGGTGCTGCTGATCACCTGGCTGGGCCGCGACATGCTTTCGGGCCGCAACGAAGCAGTCATGCCAGCCGAAACCGCTGAACCAGGCCAGGCGCCGCAGGCCGCGGCGCGGCGGGCCTCTGATGATCTTTCCAGGCAAAGCGTGGGCCGCACTTTGCACACTCTGATGATGCAACCGGCCTTATGGGGCGCTTTCCTGTTCTTTGCCTTTACGTCGATTTCCCTGTCGGCCATCCAGAACTACACCATTCCCATGCTGGGCATCGTCTACGGAGTCGATAAAGTGCTGGCGGGTTCGGCATTGTCGGGCTACATGATTGCCGGGGCAGTCGGCATGGTGGCAGGGGGCTTTCTGGTATCCAGCACACCGCGCAGCGAATTCACCGTATTCGTGTCTCTGGTGCTGGCCGCAACTTCTTTTGCCTTGCTGGCCACAGGCTGGGGCGGGCCGGTTCTGGCGCTGGGCCTGGTGGCCCTGGCGGGCTTCTGTTCAGGTGTGGCGGGGCCTTCGCGCGATATGCTGATTCGTCGCGTGGCTCCCAAGGGGGCCACGGGCACGGTATACGGGCTGGTGTATTCCGGCATGGATATCGGCGCCTCGCTGGCGCCTGTCGGCTTCGGCCTGATGCTGGATGCCGGGCTGACGCGCGGCCCCTGGATGGGCGCGGCGGCCAGTTTTGTCGCTGCCGCCTTGCTTGCCGTGGCTGTGGGCCGGGCGGCTGCCGCCCGCGCGCGTCCCGCTATTGCCTAGGGGTACGTTCGTCGCCCACTTCAACAGGGTGGCTGCTGCGCCAGGGGTTGATATCCAGCCCGCCACGGCGGGTATAACGCGCCATCACAAACAGCGCTTCCGGTTCCAGCGCATGCCACAGGTCGCAATACATGCGTTCCACGCAATGCTCGTGGAATTCAGTGTGGCGCCTGAATGACACAATATATTCAAGCAGACTTTCGGGGTCGAGCCGCGGGCCGGTGTAACGCACCTGTACGCTGCCCCAGTCGGGCTGGCTGGTGACCGGGCAATTCGACTTGAGAAGGTGGCTGACCAGGGTTTCAGTCACGATTCGGCTATCAGGCGCCCGACGCAGCAGGGTGGAATCGGGCGTGTAGCGGTCGATTTCAATATCCAGGCCATCCAGACAGTCGCCCTCCAGAGGTCGGCAATGGGCCTCCAGCGCAGCCAGATCATCTTCCAGCCATACTTGTACCGGTGCGCCTGCGACCCGGCTGAGGTCCGCTTGCATGATGGCTGCGACTTCAGCAGTGCTGCCATAGCGGTTTTCGTTGAACGAATTCAGGTAAAGCTTGAACGATTTCGATTCAATCAGGCGTGGGCTGTCGGCGGGCACGATGAAGCGGGCCAGAGCGGCGCGCGGCAGGCCACGCTGATTCAGCCACGATACTTCATAGGCGTTCCAGATATCTGCGCCATGCCAGGGGCCGGGCAGCGTCAGGCTGGCGCGGTTGGGCGCGCGCTCAATGGGAAACAGCAATGAGGCATCGTAGGTTTGAGGATAGGTGACTTCGCGCCCAAGAGGGGCTTGGCTCAATGAGGAATCAGGCATATCAAAGCGTTGTGGCGAAAAACTCATTTTAGCCCTGTGGGTTTTCCGCCTTGTGAAAACCATATTTCATAATATGGAAAATCTATTTTGCAATGCAGTGTCCAGCATTTCATTCTGAGTGATTTCGTTTCATATAGCGGAACTGGTAAAGAAACATATTGATTTATAAGGGAAAAAAAGTATGTCTTATATAAGATAAAAGTGTGCTGTGCGCTGCAACATACGCGTAGAATTTTATTCATTGATCTTCATTTTTATCTCACTAAGGAGAAGCACCATGAGTTCACGCGAAACGGAAATTCGTAATCTGCAGCGCCAATGGGCGGAAGACCCTCGCTGGCAGGGCATCAAGCGCGGCTACACGGCTGAAGAAGTCGTCAACCTGCGTGGTTCGGTGGTGGTGGAGCAGACGCTGGCCCGCCGCGGCGCTGAAAAACTCTGGACGCTGTTGCACGAAGAGCCTTTCATCAACTCCTTGGGCGCCATGAGCGGCAACCAGGCCATGCAGCAGGTCAAGGCCGGCTTGAAGGCAATTTACCTGTCGGGCTGGCAGGTGGCGGGCGATGCCAACCTGGCAGGTGAAATGTACCCCGACCAGTCGCTGTACCCCATCAACTCGGTGCCGCAAGTGGTTCGCCGCATCAACAATGCCCTGACACGCTGTGACCAGATCCAATGGTCGGAAGGCCGGCAGCCGGGCGACGAAGACTATGTTGATTACTTCGCTCCCATTGTGGCGGATGCTGAAGCGGGTTTCGGCGGCGTGCTGAACGCCTTTGAACTGATGAAGTCCATGATCGAGGCAGGCGCCGCAGGCGTGCAC
>JAAZDZ010000094.1 GCA_012512545.1 Alcaligenaceae bacterium
CCAATGCCGCTTATGCTGCCTACCCTGAACGCCCCGTCACTGTCGTGGTGTCATTCGCCCCTGGCGGCATGACGGATACCGTCACGCGCTGGCTGACCACCGAGTTGAGCAAGAAGTTTGACCAGACTTTTGTGGTCGAGAACCGCCCAGGCGCAGCAGGGCAGGTTGGCACGGAATATGTCGCCCGCCAGAAAAACGATGGGTATACCTTGTTGGTCAGCGCTACCGGCCATGCCATCGGCCCGGCCGTCAACCCGAAAGTGAAGTTTGACCCGGTCAATGACTTTGAGGCCATCGGTATTCTGGCTCGCACCCCCAACCTGATTGTGGTGAACCCGGAAGTTCCCGCAAAAACCATCCCGGAATTTCTCGACTGGGCCAAGAAACAACCGTCCATCCCCTACAGCACCGCAGGCTTCGGTGGTTCCACCCATCTCGGCGGCGAATGGTTCAAGCTGATTACAGGCATACCGATGGAACATATCCCCTACAAGGGAGCCGCCCCGGGCACGCAGGCCGTCATGTCAGGTGAGGTGCAGGTTGGCGTCCAGGATGCCTCAAGCGTTGCGGCTTTTCTGGATTCCGGCCATCTGCGCGCCATCGGCCTGGCCAGCGCCACTGCCAGCAAGCAGTTTCCCGACCTCAAGACCTTTGCTGAATCGGGTGTGCCCGGCCTGGACGTCTACACCTGGCTGGGCTTTTATGCCCCCGCTGGCACCGACCCTGCGATTGTGGAAAAGCTGAACCAGGCCACCAACGAAATCATGAACTCTCCTGAAATGGTGGAGCGCCTGTCGCAAAGCAACAGCGATGTGCTCGGCCCCCTGACGCCTGCCCAGGCGCGCGAGTTCGTGCAGAACGAAGCCACCAAATGGCGCAAGGTGGTTGCTGACGCCAACATTACAGTGGAATAAGCCGTCTGATTCGCCACAACACAGGGGCGCCTTCAGCGCCGTGTTGATATTGCCTCGCTTGACCTCGCCCTGACGGGCGAGGCTTGCGCTTTGGCGTGTGGTCATACGGCCTCACAGGAATCAGAACGTTTTCGCGCCCCCGGCCACCAGCCGCTCCAGCAACGCAGCCGGTTTCCAGTGATCATCGTGCCGGGACTGCAGGTTGCGGATTTTTTCCAGGACGCTTTCAAGCCCCAGGGTCTGGGCATAGAACATCGGGCCGCCTCGCGTCGCAGGAAAGCCATAGCCGTTCACATAGACCACATCAATATCGGACGCGCGCTGCACAATGCCTTCATCAATGATCTGCGCGCCTTCGTTGGCCAGCGCCAGCATGCAGCGCTCAACGATTTCCTCATCGCTGATTTCACGGCGTTCAATACCTGCCTCGCGGGCGCATTCGAGGATGATCTCGTCTACGACAGGATCGGGCAGAGGTGTCCGGCTGCCTGCTTCATAGCGGTAATACCCGGCACCTGTTTTCTGGCCAAATCGGCCCCGTTCGCAGATGCGGTCGGCCACCTTGGAATAACGCAGATGCGCCGGTCGGGTCGGGGCCAGGCGTTTGCGCGTAGCCCAGTTGATATCCATGCCCGCCATGTCGGCCATGGCCAGAGGCCCCATGGCCATACCAAAGCGCGTCAGGGCGCCATCCACCTGCTGCGGGCTGGCGCCTTCTTCCAGCAGAAAACCCGCTTCCCGCCAATAGCCCGTCAGCATGCGGTTGCCGACAAACCCTTCGCACACCCCCACCAGCACGGGTATCTTGCCGATGCGCTGCGCAAAGTCCATGCTGACGGAAATCACGTCGGCAGCGGTGCGGTCGCCCCGCACGACTTCCAGCAATTTCATCACATTGGCCGGGCTGAAAAAATGCAGACCAATGACGGATTCCGGCCTGCCTGTGATGGCGGCAATCTCGTCAATATTCAAGCGTGAGGTATTGGTGGCCAGAATCGCTCCCGGCTTGCAGGTGGAATCAAGCATGCGGAAGACTTCCTGCTTGACCGCCATGTCTTCGAATACCGCTTCAATGACCAGATCGACATCGGCAAAGTCGTTTGTGTCCAGACTTGGGGAAATCAGCGCCAGTCGTTTTTCGATATCCGCTTCGCTGAGCTTGCCCTTGGCAGCGGTGATTTCATAATTCTTGCGTATCAAGGCCAGCCCGCGATCCAGCGCTGCCTGTTCGCGCTCGCACAGGACAACGGGGAACCCGGCATTGGCGCAGGCCATGGCAATCCCGCCGCCCATGGTGCCGGCGCCCAGAATGCCTACCCGCTTGATGGGGCTGTCGCCGCCCGGCTTGCCCCGGCTTGCACCGACCACGCGGGGCGCTTCTTTTTCGGCAAAGAACAGATGGCGCAAGGATTTGGACACATTGCCCGCCACCAGTTCCTCAAAGCGCCTGCGTTCCTCCAGCAGTCCTTCGGCAAAGGGCAGGCGGGTGGCGGCTTCCACGCAATCAATGGCGACGCCCTGGGCCAGCGCGTTACGCGCTTTGGGCCTGACGCTGGAACGCGCCGCGTTGAAATCCGCGCCTTCAGCGGACGCTGAGCGGCGCCCGATGACGGGGTGTTCAGCATGGCTGATGCGCGCCTGCGCAAACGCCAGGGCGGCCTCCAGCAAAGGCGCTTCCACCACGGCATCCACCAGGCCCATTTCCAGCGCCGCATCGGTCTTCACGGGCTTGCCACCCTGAATCATGGCCAAGGCTCTGGCCGCCCCCACCAGGCGCGGCAAGCGCTGTGTACCGCCGCCCCCGGGGATCAGGCCCAGATTGACTTCGGGCAGCCCCAGCAGAGCGCCCTGCTGCGCAATCCGATAGTGGCACCCCAGCGCGAGTTCCAGCCCGCCGCCCAGCGCAAAACCGTGAATGGCGGCAACAACCGGCTTGCTGCTGCTTTCTATGTAGGCAATGACATCTTTCAGCATAGGTTGCGCATTGGCGGCCGGTGTATTGAACTGCCGGATATCGGCGCCACCGCTGAATGCCTTGCCTTCGCCGATCAGCACAATGGCTTTGATGCCTGTGTCAGCCAGCGCCCTTTCAACACCTGCATGCACACCTGCGCGCACCGTATCGCCCAGCCCATTGACGGGCGGATTATCCAGTTTGATGACTGCTACATTGTCCTGCACGGCGTACCGCACCGTGCTTGAGAGAGAAATATCCATACCGTGCCTTTACAGAGAATGGGAAAGAATGGCTGTCGCCTGGCTTGAAAGCACACCGCCGTTGCCGTGAACCAGGGCGACATCTGCCTTTTCAACCTGGCGCTGCCCCGCTTCGCGTCGCAACTGAGTCACCGCCTCGATCACCAGAAAAATACTGTACATCCCCGGGTGAGTGAACGACAGCCCGCCGCCATTGGTATTCAGGGGGAAGTCGCCGCCGGGCTCAATCCGCCCCTGACTGATGAAGGCACCCCCCTCACCTTTGGCGCAGAACCCGAGATCTTCCAGAAAGAGAATGGGGTTGATGGTGAACGCATCGTAGAGTTCAACGACATCAATGTCTTCCGGCTTCAGACCGGCTTCCGCAAAAGCGGCACGGCCGGACTCCCTCGCGGGGGTGATGGTGAGGTCAGGCATGCATGAAATCTGCCGGTGCGAATGCGAATGCCCGGTACCCAATACGTAGATGGGGCGGGCATGCAGGTCGCGCGCGCGGTCAGCCCGGCTCACGATAAAGGCGCCAGCGCCGTCCGTTACCAGGCAGCAATCCCTTACCGTGAGCGGGTCTGAAATCATTTTCGAGTTCAGCACATCGTCCACCGTCAGCGGGGTACGCACAAAAGCGTCGGGATTCAATTGCGCCCACTTGCGGGCTGCCACCGCCACCTCGGCCAGTTGTTCGCGCGTCGTGCCATATTCGTACATATGGCGCGCCGCCGCCAGGGCATAGCTGGAAACCGGGTTGAACGGCTTGTAGGGGTGTTCGTAAGGCTGCGGGTCCAGCATGGCGCGCATGCGGTTGATCTCGCTGCTGCTGGGCACGCTGCGCGGATTTGCCCCATAGCAGATCAGCACGTGGTTGCACTGGCCCGATTCGATCGCCATGGCGGCGATCTTCAGATCGGCAATGAAAGAAGAGCCGCCGAACATCGTGCTGTCGGAAAAGCTGGGTTGTATTCCCAGGTATTCCGCCATGCGCATGACCCACCAGGGCGAAGTGAGGCTGGAGGTGATGATGCCGTCGATGTCCTGCATGCGCAGACCGCTGGCCTGCACCGCCTGGCGGGCCGCCTGCGCGATGATTTCCTGTTCGCTGCGGCCGCCGCAATCGCCCAGCCCCGCCATGCCCGTACCCAGAATGGCTATTGAGCCCCGATAACTGCGCATCATGCCTGCCCCTCCTGATAAGGCGTGAATACCAACAAAGGCTGGTCATCAATGGTGTCTATCCTGGCTTTGACCTGCATGCCGATATGCACGTCTTCAGGCGGCACATCGACCACCCGGCTCATCAGGCGCGGGCCCTCCGCAAGGTTGATCAGGCAAACGGTGTAATCCCCCGCCTTCTGCCGCACAATCGTCGTGGAATACACTTCGCCCTGCCCGCCGGGCTCCACCCATTGCAAATCGTCAGAACCGCAATGAGGACACACCACCCTTGGAAAAAAATGCAGGCGGGCGCAGGCCCCGCATTGAGGAATGGCGAACCGCCCTTGCGCAAGCTGGGAAAAATAATGTCGTTCTGCACTGAACGATGAATCAGTATCTGTTGGGTTCATGCTGTGAGCACCACCGGGAAAGGTGCGCTCTCCGTTTTATTTATGAATGAATAAAAGTCTGCCCTGTTCCGGGCGGCACCAAGCCATTTTATGGAGGCCCCGAAGGGCTGACCATCCGAATTCTTCGAAGCTCCCTTTGGGTTTCATCGAATGCGGACCGCAATTCAACGGCTTGCGCATATAGGGATTTCGAACGTCATCTTTGAAGAATTGAACTGGATTGGAACAGAACGCCACCGTAGACTGGCACACAGCATCTTCGGAAACAGACATGATTGCAAACGCACTTCAAGGCATACGAGTTATCGACCTGTCCCGCATTCTCGCGGGGCCATGGTGTACCCAGAACCTGGCGGACCTGGGCGCTGACGTCCTCAAAATCGAAAGACCCGGCCGCGGCGACGACACCCGCTCCTGGGGCCCGCCCTACCAGGAAGCCACAGACGGCCAGACGATGTCGGCCTATTTCATGTGCTGCAACCGCGGCAAACGTTCCGCCTGCCTGGATTTCCAGTCGGAAGAAGGCCGCCAGCAGTTGCTGGAGCTGATACGCGACGCCGATGTTCTGGTGGAAAACTATCGCGCAGGCACGCTCAAACGCTACGGCCTGGATTACGACAGTCTGAAGCAACTGAACCCCCGGCTCATCTATGCGTCGATTACGGGCTATGGGCAAACCGGCCCCAAATCGCACCGCCCGGGCTATGACTATATTTTCCAGGGTCTGGGCGGCCTGATGAGCTACACCGGCCACCCCGACGGCGCCCCGGGCGCAGGCCCCTTGCGCACTGGCGTGGCTGTCGTGGACGTCACCACCGGCATGTATGCGACATCCGCCATTCTGGCCGCCCTGTTTCAGCGCGACCGCACCGGCGCCGGCGCCTGCCTGGACCTGGCTCTGATGGATGTGGCCGTGGCAATGAATGCCAACCAGGCCAGCAACTATCTGGTGTCAGGCAAGAACCCTGAACGCAGCGGCAACGCCCACCCCAACCTGGCGCCCTATGAAGTCTTTCGCGCTGCGGATGGCTACTTCATTCTGGCCGCCGGCAACGACGCGCAATTCTCGCGCTTCTGCGAATTTGCGGGCAGGCCCGAACTGGCGCAAGACCCGCTTTACAGCACCAACAGCGCCCGCATTCAGAACCTGGAGTCGCTGCGCGCAGTGCTGGCCGACATCATCATCCGGCAGCCGCGCGAATACTGGACGGCCGCCCTGGAAGAACTCGGCATCTCGTGGGGTGCCATCAATACGCTGGAAGAAGTCTTCGAGGACGAGCAGGTCAGGCACCGCGGCATGCTGCAGACCATGCAGCACCCGACACTGGGCGAAATAAGGCTGGTGGCCAACCCCATGCTGTCCGGCGCCAGCCGTCAGGCGCTTGCCACGCTTCCCCCGCCTTTGTTGGGCGAACATACGGAACTCACCTTCAAACAAACCGCTTAGAAACAAAAAAGGATTTTTGCAAATGAACCAGCATTGGGAGCACCATGCTCAACTGACCGTTGACGAACAGGGCATCGCCACGCTGCGCATGGTCAATGCGGGCAGCCTGAACATTCTCAGCACCCCCGTCATCAAAGCCTTGCGCGCGGCGCTGGCCGAAGTGGCGCAACGCGACGAAGTGCGTGTAGTGGTACTGCGCGGCGATGGCGACAAGGCGTTTGTAGCGGGCGCCGACATCAAGGAAATGGCCAATCTCACCAAAACCAGCGCTGCAACGTTCATCGACGGACTGCGCCAGCTCTGCGACGACGTGCGCCACCTGCGTGTGCCTGTCATCGCGCGCATCCCTGGCTGGTGCCTGGGGGGCGGGCTGGAATTCGCGCTGGCCTGCGATCTGCGCATCGGCTCCGATCAGGCCAGGCTGGGCATGCCGGAAGTCAAGGTGGGCATTCCTTCCATTATTCACGCCGCGCTGCTGCCGCGCATTGTCGGGCAGGCCCGCACCAACTGGCTGCTGCTCACTGGAGAAATCCTCGACGCCGGGGAATCGCTGGAATACGGGCTGCTGAACCGCGTCGTGCCGGCCGAAGCGCTGGACACGGAAATCGACCGTGTGGCAAAACTGATGGCGGGCTTCGGCCCGGTGGCCCTGGCCCAGCAAAAACGCCTGCTGCGCGAATGGGAGCAGGAGCCCCTGGAAACCTCTATTCTGAATGGCGTAAAAGAATTCGCGCAGGCGTTCGATACGGGTGAGCCGCAGCGCTATATGGGCGAATTCGTGGAGGCTCAAAAGCAAAAGTCGCGCTGACGCTGCCGCCCCGGCTACACATGCGGCAACAGGGAAAAGTCGTTACGATCATAGAGGCTGGAGCCTTCCAGCCTCTATTGGAAAGGAACGGGTTTGCATTACGAATTGAAAGATCTCAGGCTGTTCCAGGCCATCGCCGAAGCGGGCAATCTGTCGGCGGGCGCGGCCGCCATACACCTCACCGCATCATCGGCCAGCTATCGCCTGAAGAACCTGGAATATGCCGTAGGCGGCCCGCTTTTCATACGCACGCCCAAAGGCATGTCGCTCACCCCCGCCGGCGAAGTGCTGGCCCGGCATGCCAGGAAACTGCTGGCCGATGTGCAGACCATGCACGCCGAACTGGGCGCCTATTCCCGAAACCTGCGCGGCAGTGTCCGGCTGCTGGTGAACAGCAGCTCTCTCAACAGCTTCATCATCCCCAGTCTGGCCCGCTTCCTGATCACCAACACCAACTTCAATGTTGACCTGAAAGAACAGGAAAGCCCCACCATCAGCCAGGCCATTGAAGAAGGCCAGGCTGAGATAGGCGTAGGCGCGGGGCTGGAAGAGCGGCCCGGCCTGCGCCGCGAACTCTACGCTGTGGACAGGCTGGTCTGCGTGGTGCAACCGGGCCACCCGCTGACCCATGCCGACAGCACGGCCTTTGCAGATGTGCTGGCCCATGATCTGGTATCCGTAGACCGCAACAGCAGCAATTTTCTGTATCTCAGCCATCAGGCCCGGCTTGCCGGCCTGCCTATGCAGGTCCGTGTGCACGTGCATAACTTCAGCGCCCTGATCTACATGGTTCAGGCCGGGGTGGGCGCTGCCGTCGTTCCCTTCAATACAGCACAGGAAGCGGCCCGCCAGGGCCTTGTTGTCGCCCTGCCCCTGACCGACCCATGGGCCGCGCGTGAACTCTATCTCGTTCACGCCAACGAACCGGATCAAGCCGAGCTGGTACGCGAATTCGCCGGTATTTTGCTGAACGACCCTCAGGTCGCCGCCACTCGCGAAGAACACTAGCCCCCGCCGGTGCTATGCTCAATCGCTTCACCCACAGGAGACAAACGGATCATGGAATACCGCAATCTGGGCCGCAGCCCCTTGAAGATTTCCCCCCTTACTCTGGGCACGATGATGTTTGGCGGCGCCACCGATGCCGCTGAATCCCTGCGCATCGTCCACGACGCCCGGGACAGCGGCATCAACTCCATGGACACAGCCGATGTCTACAACAATGGCGAAACCGAAAAAGTGCTGGCCAAAGCGATTGCGGGCGAACGCCATCGCTGGGTGCTGGCCAGCAAAGTCGGCAATCGCATGGGGGACGGCCCCAACCAGCATGGCTTTTCCAGAAAGTGGGTGGTGGAAGGCGTGGAAGCCAGCCTGCGCCGCCTGCAGACCGACTATCTGGACATCGTGTACCTGCACCGCGATTTCCCCGGCCAATCTCTTGAGGAACCCTTGCGAGCCATGGACG
>JAAZDZ010000095.1 GCA_012512545.1 Alcaligenaceae bacterium
GGATAGCCTTGTTGATATTGAGTTCTGTGTGATGTTTTCGCATGGTGTCCTCTCCTACTTGCGAACCGGCGCAGGCTGCGCGCCCAGCCAGGCGGATACGGCATCAATGTCACGGTCGGTCATGCGCCGCGCAATGGCGCCCATGAGATCCTGCGGGTCATTGCTGCGCGTGCCGTCGCGATAGGCCAGCAACTGCGTTTGCAGATATTCGGGGTGCTGACCGGCCAGGCTGGGGAACACGCTGCCCACACCGCCGCTGCCCGGCCCATGACAGGCCACGCAACTCACCACATAGCGATCCCAGTCGCCCGTGAGCGCCAGTCTTTCACCGTGTGCGAGGAGTTCGGGGTCAGCCCCACTGGCGGCGGCGCGTTCTGGCATGGGCAAGGATGCGTAGTAAGCGGCCACATCCTTGACCTGCGTATCGTTCAGCATCTGGGCGAAAGGCTCCATGGAGATATTCTTGCGCGCCCCTGATTTGAAATCAGCCAGCTGTTTGGCGATATAGCCTGCATCCAGCCCGGCCACTGCAGGAAAGCGGCGTTCAAGCGAATCAAAACAGCAACGCCCCAACAGCTGAAACAGATTCCAGCCGTTGGGGCGTTGTGTATAAAGGCGCGGAAGACCGGCTATTTCGTGGCAGGGCCGCGCAATTGTGAAAGATCCCGCACTGCGCCACGGTCGGCGGAAGTGGCCAGCGCCGCGTAAGCCAGCAGCGCCTGCGACACCACACGTTCGCGGTTTTCCGGCTTCCAAGCCTGGTCGCCGCGCGCTTCCATGGCGGCCCGGCGTTGCGCCAGCTCTGTATCACTGATCGCCAGGTGGATGCGGCGATTGGGGATGTCGATCTCGATGCTGTCGCCATCGCGCACCAGCGCGATATTGCCGCCTTCGGCAGCTTCAGGCGAAGCATGGCCGATCACCAGACCCGATGAGCCGCCCGAAAAGCGGCCATCGGTCAGCAGGGCAGAAGAAGCGCCCAGGCCCTTGGATTTGAGGTAGGACGTAGGGTAGAGCATTTCCTGCATGCCGGGGCCGCCCTTGGGGCCTTCGTAGCGGATGATGACCACATCGCCCGCCTTGACAACATCGCCCAGAATGCCGTCTACCGCGTCTTCCTGGCTCTCGAACACACGCGCCGTGCCGGTGAAGGTGAGAATGCTTTCATCTACCCCGGCCGTCTTGACGATGCAGCCATTCACCGCCAGATTGCCATACAGCACTGCCAGGCCGCCATCCTGCGAATAGGCATGTTCGGCGGAACGGATGCAGCCATTCTGGCGGTCTTCATCCAGCTCGGCATAGTAGGTGTTCTGGCTGAAGGCTTCCTTGCTGCGCACATTGCCGGGCGCCGTCTTGTAGAACTGCCGCACTTCTTCCGCTACCTGAGGGTTCATGATGTCCCAGGTGTCAATGGCTTTGCCCAGCGTGCCGCAGGCAATATTACCGACATCCAGGTGCAGCAGATCGGCGCGCGCCAGTTCGGCCAGAATCCCCAGAATGCCGCCCGCGCGATGCACGTCTTCAATGTGGTATTCGTCAGTTGCGGGCGCCAGCTTGCTCAGGCACGGAACCCGGCGCGACAGGCGGTCGATGTCCGACATGGTGAAATCGACTTCGGCTTCCTGCGCAGCAGCCAGCAGGCGCAGCACCGTGTTGGTGGAGCCGCCCATGGCGATATCCAGCGTCATGGCATTTTCAAACGCCTTGAAGGTGGCAATATTGCGCGGCAATACGGAAGCATCATCCTGTTCGTAGTACTGGCGGCACAGTTCGACAATCTTCTTGCCTGCATCTTCAAACAGCGTCTTACGACGGGCGTGCGTGGCCAGCACCGTGCCGTTGCCTGGCAGGGCCAGGCCCAGCGCTTCGACCAGGCAGTTCATGGAGTTCGCCGTAAACATGCCGGAACAGGAACCGCAGGTGGGGCATGCGTTGCGCTCGGCTTCGGCGGCTTCCTCGTCTGACACGAGAGGGTCGGCCGCTTTGACCATGGCATCAACGAGATCGAGCTTCTGCACCACCATGCGGGTGTTGGGGTCTACCACCTTGCCGGCCTCCATGGGGCCGCCCGAAACAAACACTACCGGGATATTCAGCCGCATGGCCGCCATCAGCATGCCCGGGGTGATTTTGTCGCAGTTGGAAATGCACACCATGGCATCGGCGCAGTGGCCGTTCACCATATATTCAACGGAATCGGCGATGAGTTCGCGCGAAGGCAGCGAATACAGCATGCCGCCATGGCCCATGGCAATACCGTCGTCAATGGCGATGGTGTTGAATTCTTTGGCTACGCCGCCTGCCGCCTCGATCTGACGCGCCACCAGCTGGCCAAGATCTTTCAGGTGCACATGCCCCGGTACAAACTGGGTGAACGAGTTCACAACGGCAATAATGGGCTTTTCGAAATCTTCGTCATTCATGCCCGTGGCGCGCCACAGAGCGCGGGCGCCGGCCATATTACGGCCATGCGTGGATGTGCGTGATCGGTATTGCGGCATTTTTCTCTCTGATAAGGATTCAACAAATCAAGGATGCACCAAAGCTGAATCATCCCATCGGGAAATTCAAAGCGTCCTTTCAAGCCCACAATGATAATCTTCATCAGCGAAGATTTCTTTCTCGCCCCATCGCAACACAAGGTCATACACTGTAATGA
>JAAZDZ010000096.1 GCA_012512545.1 Alcaligenaceae bacterium
CCAGATGACGACCGACCGCGAAAAGCTGCAGATCGAGCTGGGCGAACCCGGCCCCGAGCGCATCTGGTACGTGGGCGACGCCTTTGCTCAGGGGTTCGCGCTGGAAGATGTGCAGCAGATCACAAGAATCGACCCCTGGTTTCTGTCGCAGATCAAGCAGATTGTCGATATCGAACTGGCGCTTGAGCAGAAAACGCTGTCCGATCTCAATTTTGACACCCTGCGCGAACTCAAGCGTCGCGGGTTTTCTGACCGCCGTCTGGCCTACCTGCTCGACACAGCGGAAGCCGAAGTCCGCAAGCTGCGCCACCAGATGGGCATCCGCCCCGTCTACAAGCGCGTGGACACCTGCTCGGGCGAACACCCCACCAGCACGGCCTACATGTATTCCACTTACGAGGAAGAGTGCGAGGCTGCGCCCACCGACAAGAAGAAAATCATTGTGCTGGGCGGCGGGCCGAATCGTATCGGCCAGGGTATTGAGTTCGACTACTGCTGCGTGCACGCGGCGCTGGCGCTGAGCGAAGATGGCTATGAAACCATCATGGTCAACTGCAACCCTGAAACTGTCTCGACTGACTACGACACGTCCGACCGCCTGTATTTCGAGCCGCTGACCCTGGAAGATGTGCTGGAAATCGTACACAAGGAAAACCCCGTCGGCATGATTGTGCAGTACGGCGGGCAAACGCCGCTGAAGCTGGCGCGCGCCCTGGAAGCCAATGGGGTGCCCATTATCGGCACCAGCCCCGAATCCATTGATGTGGCCGAAGACCGCGAGCGCTTCCAGAAGCTGCTCAGCAAGCTGGGCCTGCGCCAGCCGCCCAACCGCACGGCCCGCACCGAAGGCGAAGCGCTGGCGCTGGCATCGGAAATCGGCTACCCGCTGGTGGTGCGCCCCAGCTATGTGCTGGGGGGGCGCGCCATGGAAATCGTTCACGAACAGCAAGACCTCGAACGCTATATGCGCGAGGCTGTGCGGGTCAGCAACGATTCTCCCGTCTTGCTTGATCACTTTCTGAACAACGCCACCGAAGTCGATGTGGACTGCATTTCCGATGGCAATGTGGTGTTCATCGGCGGAGTGATGGAACACATTGAGCAGGCGGGCGTTCACTCGGGCGACTCTGCCTGCAGTCTGCCGCCTTATTCGCTGTCCGCAGAGGTCATTGCCGAAATCAAGCGTCAGACGGCACTCATGGCGCGCGCGCTGAATGTGAAGGGCTTGATGAACGTGCAGTTCGCCATCCAGGATGGCGATGTTTACGTGCTGGAAGTCAACCCGCGCGCTTCGCGTACCGTGCCGTTTGTTTCCAAGGCCACGGGCCTGCAGCTGGCCAAGATTGCGGCCCGCGTCATGGCGGGAAGCAGCCTGGAAGCGCAGGGCGTGAAAGACGAAATCGTGCCGGATTACTTCTCGGTCAAGGAAGCGGTCTTCCCCTTTGTGAAGTTCCCGGGCGTGGACACCATTCTTGGCCCGGAAATGAAATCCACCGGGGAAGTCATGGGCGTGGGCCAGAGCTTTGGCGAAGCCTTTGTCAAATCGCAGCTGGCGGCCAGCGTGCTGCTGCCGGATTCCGGCACAGCCTTCATCAGCGTGCGCGACCAGGACAAACCCCGCGCGGTCGAAGTGGCGCGTGGCCTGAATGCGCTGGGCTTTAAGATTGTGGCTACGCGCGGCACGGCGGCTGCCATCGAAGCGGCAAACCTGCCTGTGCAGGCCGTGAACAAGGTTACGGAAGGGCGGCCGCATATTGTGGATATGGTCAAGAACGGCGAAATCTCGCTGGTGATCAACACCGTCGAAGAACGCCGCAACGCCATTGCGGATTCCCGCACCATCCGCACACAGGCGCTGGCTGCGAGAGTCACTTATTTCACCACGATTGCGGGCGCCCTGGCTGCGGTGGAGGGCTTGCAGTACATCCGCAACGGCGGGGGGCTGCAGGTGTATTC
>JAAZDZ010000097.1 GCA_012512545.1 Alcaligenaceae bacterium
TCAAGCTGGTGCTGCTGGCCATCATCTGGGGCTATCTGCATCACTTCTGTGCCGGCATCCGCTATCTCACCCTTGATCTTCACATGGGTAACGACAAGCATACGGCGCAGAAAACCGCAGGCGCCGTACTGGTGATCAGCCTGGCGCTCACTGTTGTCCTTGGTCTCAAACTGTTCGGAGTGTGGTAATGGATCAGCAAGGTCTTGGCCATAAACGGCGGGTCGTCGGTGCCCATTACGGCACGATGGACTTCATCGCCCAGCGCGTCACAGGCGTCATCATGGCGGTGTACACCGTGGTGCTGCTTGTCGGTTTCCTGTTCATGGGCGAACTGAACTACGAAAACTGGCGCAATCTGTTTGCTTTCACCTGTCTGGGCATGCCCGTCGGGCAGATGCTCGCCACCGTCGCCTTCCTGTCAGTCATCTGGCACGCCTGGGTCGGCATACGCGATATCTGGATGGACTACATCCGTGCAGACGGTCTGCGTCTTTTCCTTCAAGTGCTGACTCTGCTCTGGCTGTTGGGCACTTTCGCCTTCTTCGCAAAAATTCTCTGGAGTCTGTAAGCCGTGGCTGCTGTCAAAACTTCCTTACCCCGCCGCCGCTTCGATGTGGTGGTCGTAGGCGCCGGCGGTGCCGGCATGCGCTGTTCCCTGCAACTGGCTGAGGCCGGTCTGTCGGTGGCAGTCCTTTCCAAGGTCTTTCCGACCCGCTCCCATACCGTTGCTGCCCAAGGGGGCGTCAGCGCTTCGCTGGGCAACATGAGCGAAGACGACTGGTACTGGCATATGTACGATACCGTCAAGGGTTCCGACTGGCTCGGCGACCAGGACGCTATCGAGTTCATGTGCCGCGAAGCCCCCCACGCCGTCTACGAGCTCGAACACTTCGGCATGCCGTTCGACCGCAACCCCGATGGCACCATCTACCAGCGTCCTTTTGGCGGCCATACCGCCAACTTCGGCGAAAAGCCCGTGCAACGCGCCTGTGCCGCAGCCGACCGTACCGGCCACGCCATGCTGCATACGCTTTACCAGCGCAACGTTGCCGCCCGCACGCAGTTCTTTGTTGAGTGGATGGCACTCGACCTCCTGCGCAACGAAGCAGGCGATGTGCTGGGCGTGACCGCCCTCGAAATGGAAACCGGCGAAATCTACGTCCTGGAAGGCAAGAAGGTCGTGCTGGCCACAGGTGGCGCAGGCCGTATCTGGGCCGCTTCCACCAACGCCTTCATCAATACCGGCGATGGCATGGGCATGGCTGCGCGCGCAGGCATCCCGCTGCAGGATCTCGAATTCTGGCAGTTCCACCCCACGGGCGTGGCGGGTGCCGGCGTGCTGATTACCGAAGGCGTGCGCGGCGAAGGCGGCATCCTGCTGAACAAGGATGGCGAACGCTTCATGGAGCGCTACGCTCCCACGCTCAAAGATCTGGCCCCACGCGACTTCGTTTCGCGCTCCATGGACCAGGAAATCAAGGAAGGCCGCGGTTGTGGCGATGGCAGTTATGTGGTGCTGAAGCTCGACCACCTGGGTGCAGAAACCATCCAGAAGCGTCTGCCTTCCATCCGCGAGATCGCCATCAAGTTCGGCAACGTCGATCCCATCAAGGACCCGATCCCCGTCGTGCCCACCATTCACTACCAGATGGGCGGCATTCCCACCAATATCTACGGTCAGGTCATGACCTGGGAAGGCGGCGAATCCCGTGTGGTCAACGGCTTGTATGCCATTGGCGAATGCGCGGCCACTTCGGTTCACGGCGCCAACCGCCTGGGCACGAACTCGCTGCTCGACCTCATCGTCTTTGGTCGTTCGGCAGGCAATCACATTGTTGAATCGCATCCCGAGAAAGAACACTCGCACCAGCTGATTCCCGAATCGGCCATCGACTTCTCTCTCGATCGCGTCAACCGCCTCGAATCGCGCACGTCCGGCGAAAAAGCCCAGGATGTCGGCAACAAGATCCGTGTCGCCATGCAGCACCACTGCGGCGTTTTCCGCACGCTCGATCTCCTGCAGAAGGGCGTGGACGCCATTGAAAGCCTGGTGCCCGAAGTCGAGAACATCTACTTCAAGGACAAATCCAAGGTCTTCAACACCGCCCGTGTGGAAGCGCTGGAACTGGCCAACATGATTGAAGTGGCGCGCGCCACTACCAAGTCGGCCGCCAACCGCACGGAAAGCCGTGGTGCTCATGCCCTGAGCGACCACCCGGAACGCGACGACGAGAACTGGCTGCGCCATACCATGTGGTTCTCCGAGGGCAGCCGTCTTGAGTACAAGCCGGTCACCATGAAGCCCCTTACTGTGGATAGCTTCCCGCCCCAGACGCGTACGTTCTAAGCAGGATACGAGATGACTCAAAAACGCACTGTCAAATTTGAAATCTACCGCTACGACCCTGATAAGGACGAGCGGCCGTACATGCAGAAGCTCGAGGTCGAGCTGGAGCCCACCGATAAAATGCTGCTTGATGCCCTCGTGCGCATCAAGAACGATGTGGACGACAGCTTCTCCATTCGCCGCTCCTGCCGCGAAGGCGTGTGCGGTTCCGATGCCATGAACGTCAATGGCAAGAACCGCCTGGCCTGCACGACCAACATGAACGAGCTCACCGAGCCGGTTGTGCTACGTCCGCTGCCGGGCCTGCCCGTCGTGCGCGACCTCATCGTCGACATGACGCACTTCTTCAATCAGTACCATTCGATTCAGCCCTATCTCATCAACGACCAGCCGCCGCCCGAGCGCGAGCGCCTGCAGTCGCCCGAGGCGCGCGCCCACCTCGATGGCCTGTACGAATGCATTCTGTGTGCCTGCTGTTCGACGGCATGCCCCTCCTTCTGGTGGAACCCCGATAAATTCGTGGGGCCTGCCGGTCTGCTGCAGGCTTACCGCTTCATCGCGGATTCCCGCGACGAGGCAACGGGCGAACGGCTCGACAACCTGGAAGATCCTTACCGCCTCTTCCGGTGCCACACCATCATGAACTGTGCCGACGTCTGTCCGAAGGGTCTGAACCCCTCGGCGGCCATTGGCAAGATCAAGGAAATGTTGGTGCGTCGCACCATCTAACTCGTTAGCTCAATTATTTTTTGGATCTCTGATGAGAAAGTTGTCAGACCTGGACCGTAGGCGCTTGCGTTGGCGGGCGCGCCGCGGATTGCTGGAAAACGACCTGATCATCACGCGATTTCTGGATCAGTACGAAGCTGAGTTGACGGATGCGGACGTTGCTGCGCTCACTCTCATGTTCGAGATGAGCGACAACGATCTGCTTGATGTATTGCTTGGCCGCCACGGGCCGTCGGGCGTGTATGACACGCCCGATATCCGCCGCTTGGTCGCCGTCATGCAAAAGCTATAAATATCTAGAGGAAACTGTGATGCAACTGTCTGACAAAAAGGCAACGCTGTCGTTCTCCGA